>NZ_JACJON010000079.1 GCF_014695585.1 Microcoleus sp. FACHB-831
CGGACAGCAATGTCTTTCCGTTTTGTCGAGTGGCTGAACCACAATCGGGACGTATTCATCGCGAATATCGCAGCTTTGGGCTTTGTTTGGGCTTGAAATCTGTTTAAGTCCCGTTAAAAGGTTGGCGAAGCACTAACCGTAAAGGAACCAGCGATAAGCCAATCAATGCTAGTACAATACCCAGAATGCTAGCTGAGTTTAATCCGAAATTAACCATAATAAAATTACCTCAACCGTAAAGCCTAATTAGCTTGTTTTTATAATTACAAAATTTCCACTATTCCCCTAGAGCCATCAATTCGCACGCGCTGGCCATCTTGCAATATCTGAGTCGCATTGTGGATATCCATCACTGCTGGGATGCCATATTCACGCGCCACAATAGCACCGTGAGAAAGACGCCCGCCCACTTCCGCGATCAACCCACCAGCACGCGCTAATAGTGGTGCCCAACCAGAATCTGTGTAAGGCACAACTAAAATAGTATCCCGATCTATATCTGGAATTGATTGTAAATTCCGGAGGACTTTTACTATGCCTTCCACCTGTCCGGGGCTTGCACCAATTCCTTGCAAAAGTTCGATATTTTCAAAAGAGGGAGTTGGAAAGTTGAAGATTGAGGCTGGGGGTGCATTGCCGTAAACTAAAGGGGGCACAGGGTCTAAATTGCGGTCTTCTTCGAGGCGATCGCGCCGCTGTTGCACTTGAGAGATGCGATTGCTTAATTGCTCATCGCCGCCAGCAACAAGATGCCGAATTTCAGAGAATTCCAAAAAAAAGATATCCCCAGCTTCAGCAAGCAAACCCCCATCCAGCCAAACATTCTCCAGCGCCACAAAACACCAGCGCAGTTCCGCTAACAGACGACTGTAAACCTCAGTCACCCGCCCCTTAAGATTAAGACGACCCTGCACAAGCCGCACCTTCCCTCCTCTCTTCCCTCTGCTTTCTCCGCGTCTGTGCGGTTCGCTTTGCTTAAAAAACTCAGCGAACATTTCTTTAACCACATGAGGCTCTTCCTTCCAAGTGGGGACAGCAATATCAGTTCCCACTTGACTGAGATAGCCATAACGCTCAAGAAACTGGTCGAAGCGATCTGAGATAGACTGATTTGCAAATAGATCTGCATCAGAATTCGGGACGAGGTTGCGTGCATCAGCAGCGAGTTCTTGGAGCGATCGCAACGAAGCAACTTCCGGACTCTGGCTATTATCCAACTCTGTATCCTTGACTCGCCAAATCGCCTGACGCAACGCTGCACTCAAGGGAGCCATGATGCTGTAGTAAGTAGCCCGCTTCAGTACCGAATGAATCTCGTCCACCCGTTCGAGTAACTCTAGTGGCGATAATGTCGAAGGCGGTTGACTCGCAAGCTTACTCAAAATTGGGGCAAACAGGCGTTTGTAATCTTTCTGGAAATCCTTCTCTAAACTCAGTTCCCTACCCAGTAACCGCATTAATCCCGGTACGTTCCGCAAAGTCGAACCTAACGGCGGTTTGCTAAACTTAGCGCCTAACGTCAGAAACTCCAAACTTTCGGGCGGTAAACCCATACGGCGGAAAATCTGCCCTAGTAGCGTCGCATTGAAGTAAGCGCGGGAATAGTGCAAAGTTGCAGTTTCGTTGAAATCCAACCCACGCGCTTTTTTGCCCAAAACTAGAGTATAAATTTCACCCCAAACGCCGCACGTTAAGGGACGATTTATAGACCAAGTGAGGGGGCGAATTAATCCCGGAATTACCTCAGCGGCAATTTTGCGCGTCCAGATGGGTAGGAGGGTGGTAATGGGACGCGATTGCAAAAGCCACAGTGTCCGACCATCATAACTCCACTCAATATCCTGGGGTACGCCATGATAACGCGCTTCGAGATCTCTGGCTAGAATTGCCACTTGTTTAATTAAGGCTGGTGGTAAATCCCCAGTTCCTTCAACTGCGATCGCGGGTTGTTCGATTTTAGATTTTGGATTTTGGATTTTGGATTGGGGGTTAACCGCTATGTCCTCATCATCCCTAATCTCTTGACCAGCCTCTGAATAGCCGAGTCTGTTGTCCTCAATCGCCTGCTTTGGCACAAAAACGCGGTATTGCTCTGGGGTAACTTGTCCGGAGACAACAGAAGTAGCGTATCCTGGCAATCCCTCGATTATTACTGCATCGCCTTGCTGAGAAATTGGGTCGCGGCTGAAGGCGACGCCAGAGAAGACGCCTTGAATTTGCTTTTGAATAAGAACAGCGATCGCGTCTTCTGGAAGATCGCGATCGCGTCTATATTGAACCGCAGCAGGGTTATCGTAGGAAGCGAGGACGCCATTTATAGCTTCTTGCAATGCTTCCTTGCTTGTTACGTTCAATATGCTTTCATACTGACCAGCCGCAGACGCATACTCTGAATCTTCCCCAATAGCTGAAGAACGCACCACCAGGGGTTCTTGATCGGAAGGCTCTACAGATTCTATCAGCGGTGCAGGATCGTCACCTGGAGCAAGCACCCATCCAGTTGGCACGGGGTATCCCCAGCGCTTGAGTTGCGATAAAGTCGCTGCTTTTTGGCCTACTTTATTGGCATCTAGCAGTGTATCGAGAGAGATTAGGGCTTTATCGCCGCGAAAGAAACGAAACACAGGTTGAGTATTTGTAGAAGCTTGTTCGGGACGGAGGTCTAGATCATCGGGAATTTTCTGATAGATCCCAGCAATGAAGCTGCACAATGCGATCGCCGCGATAATTCGCCCTGGTTCGTGCGGGTGCAAGAGGACAACCATTAAGCTTACCAGAACTAAAATAGCCAGCCGTCCCTGCTGCTTTTCTCGCCAAATTGTAAAGCCAACTCCCCCAATCAAAAATACAAATAGCGCCACCCTCCAATCATGGACAACAAAACCCCAAACAACATTTGTTGTCCCAGCACCTCTACCCACCCAATATCTACCAGCAACAAGAGCAATTAGGGCAATTAACTCCCAAGCAGGTTCGCTAGGAAATAATCCCCTCGCCAGTAAAACAGCCGCAATTCCCTTACCAGCTTCGGAAAGCACCGCCAGAATACCCGCAATGTTTCCCCCGTGATAAAACGCAGCCGACACGCTGACATTACCAGTTCCCAGCCTTGCCAGGTTTTGCTCTGTGAGAGCATAAATAATCCAGCGAATTAAGGGTAGCCCCCCCAATAAAGGGCAGACTATGAAAATGAGTAGCGCTCCCCAAACCATAATTTTGGTAGCTAAAAATCAAAATAAATAAAAGGCGAACCACCTGTAGGAGCTAACACCCAGACAGTATAGAGACACATGGGTACTAGCAGCAGCTTGAGAGGCCAATTTAACTGTAACTTCAGCCCTCGTTGTACGATGTAGGCCACACCCATCAACGCTACCAGAAAAATCAAAAGTAGAGACAGCTGAAATTGATCCAAACGGATCGCTTCACCGTAAACCTTTTGAGCAAACTGAATATCAGCATTATGACCCCAAAGGTGCTGAACTACCCAAACGGAATCTTTAAGATTGGGAAGCTTGAAAAATATCCATGACGTAAAGACCATTAACTGAGTCAGCAGCCAAGCTACAACTACACCAGGGATACTTTGCCACCAATTTTGAGCTAATTTAAACTTGTTGGATACTGCTTCTGTAAGTCGGTGAACTACTAGCGCTAAACCGTGAAGCCCGCCCCAGACAACAAATCCCCAGGCTGCTCCGTGCCAGATACCAGCAATTAGCATAACAATCAGCAGGTTTAGGCAAGTTCTACCTAAACCCCGGCGCGAACCACCAAGGGGAAAATAAAGGTAATTACGCAACCAATCTCCCAAAGTCATGTGCCAGCGCCGCCAGAACTGGGCAATGCTGGTACTAAAGTAAGGAAAATCAAAATTTTCAGGTAAATTTATACCCAGCAGGATGGCACTGCCTCTCGCCCAGTCAACATAACCGCTAAAATCCAGATAAATTTGCAGCCCGTAGGCGAACATCGCCAGCCACAAATCAACGCTACCCGCCCGCTGTAAGTTGCCGTTACCCCAGATTAGATCGACAATAAAAGCCAAATTATCAGCCAAAAGTGCTTTTTTAACAGCACCACAAGCTATTAACCAAAATCCTTCAGTAAACTGGTCGAGGGTGGGAAATTGCAAGGCTTTCATTTGGGAGGCAAAGTAATGAAAGCGAGTTATCGGCCCAATAATTAGTTTGGGAAAAAATAACTTATAAGCAGCAAAATCGAGAAATTTCTTAGTTGCTGGCGCACCGCGATAGACATCAATTAAGTAAGCGATGCACTCGAAGACGAAGAAACTTAGCCCCAAAGGAACAACTAAGTTAGCTCCAACCCAAGTTGCGCTATCTTCAGCAATTTGCCAATTAAAAATACCTGCGATGGAGTTTAAGAAAAATGGTACATACTTGAAGCCCACCAGCAAAATAATATTGAGGACTATACCCAGCCATAAGAAGTTCAGGCGGCGACGATTCCAAACAGCTTGGACTTTCTGCCAATCTTCATTGGAGATCCTCTGGTCTATAGCTTGCTGTCCTAGTGCGGCATTTGCTCCGATTGCTTTTCCCAGCCGGAAGTTAATGAATGTAATAACAACTAATAAGGGGACGTAAGCGACTTGCAAGGATGCATAGAAGATAAGGCTGGCAATCAAAAGAATCCACATCCGCTTAGATTGGGATGCTGAGGAAGGAGCATCTTTTGCACTCGTCCTAGTTTGGCTAACGCTACGCACCGACCAATAAACTCCCAGTACACCGATTAGAAATAGGGCGTAAATGATTGAAAGAAAGTTCATTATAAATTGCGAATTGGCGAAAGGGGAATTGGGAATTGGCTAGCGGAAGTAAAGTTAATATGCAAAACTAAAATGTTCTTTTTAAATTTTGCGTTTTGCTTTTTATTGTTTATTTATCCCCCTTAGATGTTATTTACTAGGCCAGGGAATCATCGGGTCTTGAGCTAGTTGGTTGGAGACTTCATAAGCACCATAGCGGTTAAGGTGGCTGGGGTCAGAAAAGAAGTCGTTTTTAGTAGGCCAAAGCTGGCTTAAGTCTCTGTAGATTAATCCCTTTTGTTCCGCTATTTCCCTCATGTGCAGTTGAAATTTTTGCTCGTGCTGCGTGCGTATTGGGTCTAAGTATTCTTGGGTGAGAGGCAAGTTAACAAAAACCAGAGGAACCCCACGCTCCTGCACAAATTGGAGGAGAGAGTCTAAAGCTTCGTCTTGCTTACCAAAAAGTTGGAATGATTCATAATCTCCGTCATGATCGCCGCTGACGCGGGCATATTTTTGATAGTAAGAGGTGGGTAGAAAGCGAACTGATAAGGGGAGAAAGCCATCAAAATCAATTTCGTTTTCAAGGAGCAAATTCTCTTCGTTGTTGGTGGAATTTTCGGCTTTTGGAGCGATCGCTCTATTTGCTGCCAATTGTTTAAAACCTTCGCGCAATATAGTTTTGAGTTGGTCGCGTTGAGGATAAGTTGACGAAATCTGAGATAGTGCTTGATTAAGGCTTCCCTCAACCATCTGATAGCTAGATGTCAAACTTGCATCTTCACTTGCAGGCGAATTTGTTTGTCCCAAAGAGGAAGCTTGCGCCGCCATTAAAGAGCGACTTGGGGTTATATTGCTTTGATTGCTTTTGGGGAAAGTCCCGGCATTTAGTTGCTGGTAGCCTGGAGAGGCAGCGATCGCTTTGTATGTCATATCAGTCCGCCCGCTGTTAAACGCACGCGCCCCATCTGCCCAAATAATCACTTTGGGCATCTGCTCTGCTGTCAAAATCTGGCGTATTATCAAATCGACGACTTGGGCTGTAGCGCCGTTGACTCCAAAGTTAAACACATCAACATTGGGGAAGCCAGCATCGGCAAGAGCAGCAGAAAGCGCTGTAGGGTCAATACCGCGCATTGCCCGCGAACTGCCAACTATAAGCACGTCTGGAGGCTTACCCCGCTTCTGTAGCAGGCGTTGTTGGTAGAGAGCCAACTTTTCATCTAGCATCCGGTTGTTGAAAGAAGGGTTGAGCGATCGCGCACTCGCTAAAATTGCCGCTGTTGCTCCGCTTTTGCGCCCTGAAGCTCTTAAATTGCCTTTCTCGCTTTTTATTACAATGACGCTGGTTTCACCATTTTTTGTAAATCCTGTTCGGTTGAAAACTTTAGCGTTATTACCCCTAGATTGTTTTTGCAAAGACAGTTGGGGTATCGCTACAGATTCTAAGGTTTCTTCCTTTTGCACAGGCTTACCAGAAATTGCCTGTTCTTCTTGCCTTTGCAACACCTGACCCATTAACCAATCAGACTGTAGCGTTAACAATAAACCCAACGTGCCCCACACCAAGACTGTCTTTACTCCATCGCCAGCAGAATTATTAGTGACGAGGGTGCGGCTTGGAGTTTTCCATGCATTGTCTGATGCTGTGGAAACAAATAATTGCGTATAGCACAGCCATTCGCGGAATATTGCACTGGACGTGGCAACCCACCTGTTAAAGCGGGAGTTGAAGTTTTCTTTGGCGATCGCGCTCGATGTTTCGACCTCTTCTTTAACCTTAGCCGCCGTCGGGTCGTCGCTGCTTACATCGCTGGCTGCAAACTCTACTGGCTGCAAATCCGGCTGAGGAAGCCGCCCTCTGCTGACAAAATCAACTCCGTAATTCCACAAAGGTGATGATAGCCCAGCCCGCCGCCCATAGACTCGCACGCCCACTATTCCTCGAATCCCCAACTGGCGCACAAATTTAGCGATAGGCGCCCCTACTTGATTTTGGACGGGACAGCACACGGCCTCCGTCATAATATGCAACAAGTCTTGTTTTTTGGTGATTTGGACGCGAATGCCACCAGTGGCAAGCCGCCCATCCATGTCGGGATTCAGCAAGCGCTGTAGCAAAAATAACAACGCTCCTTGGTCTCCCTGAGCCGCCAGTGCAAGGGCGGTTTCGGCTAAAGCGGGATTTTTTGCGGCTGGTAAATTCAGCCACTCGATCCAGATGGGCGTTTCCTGGTCGGGTACAGGCGTTTTCTTATGTGCTTCGACCCCATAAACCGCCGCTGCCTGAATGCCTTGAGGCTCAATCGCCTCTAGGACGGGAGCTAGAGCATCTATAATGGTTGCCCTATCGGGAGCTTTGGGTGTATTTGTGATGTCAAGGGTATGGCTACAAAATAAATGCAACGTGACATCTTTGAGGACAGCTCGCAGTTCTATGTCGTGTGGAGCTAATTTTTGATTGAGCAGCCGCGCGATCGCCTGTATATCTCCCCAACGTGCCCAATCTTTGAGCATTTCTTCTGGAGGAGTTAGATCCACCCGCAGCACCCAATCAGGGCTGGCTTCACCACTCACTTGGCTCTTGATCGCCGCATCGCAGAATCCCTCCAAATTAAGATTCCGCAACCTAGAAGCTACTGTTTCGGCCAGTAAAGATTGATCGGGGCTGTAGTCAGAATCGCAGACAACCCACAGACGCCGGGTCGGGGGTTGAGATTTTTCTGTTACCTGTCCTTTGGGAAGGTTCTGGATTACGACCTTGACGCTTACTCCCATAGGGCTTAAGCCTTCGCTGAGATAGCGGGCGATCGCCTCGGTAGAGCCAGATCTGGCAAGAGTTTCATTAGAAATAAGCAAAGCCGAACCATTGGCCGTGGGTATAGATCCGCCGCCTGATGGAGCAGTAAAACCATTTGCCGGGGCGGATGGCGCTTCCATAAGTCGCCCTTCGTCGAGGGCGCGATCGCTAGCTGTCTCTACAAGCTGAATTGGCTCTATCCATTCTGGACGCTGGCGACCCGCGATGCGACCGTAAAGTATTATCTGGTATACGGGGCGACCAGGGTCGCTGGGAACCTGCCCATCTGTAGCATCGAGCGCTTGGAGTATCCTGGTTACGACCGTTGCCGACGAAGGACACTGGAAATCTGATTCACAGAGAATATGCAGGTCGTTACCCCGCAACCGGGTTCGCAGACGCAAGCCCTTAGATTCACCGATGGCCTGGTAAACCCAGTGGGCAATTGACGACTTATGGCGTGTGTGGTCGCGCTGATTGACATCCAACATCACAGACGTAGGGGCGGTTTTGGTGTTTGACGTTTACAATAACATTTGTTGTCTTGACGGCTAGACCCGCAGATCCAGCAAGCCGGATCTTGGGGCGGAAAAGCGCGTTCGAGTAAGACAATAACATTTGTTGTCTTGAGAGTTAAACCTGCACGGGCAGACTTTGGGCTTTAAAGATTAGACTTTAAACATTAGACACTAGAAGTGTCCGCATTCCCTAGTCGATACGGTTATAGGCGCGTGCGGTTATAGGGCGATGCAACCCAATCAAAAAAGCTAGAGGAAATTTCAGTGACGCAGCCCAAGTTTCCATTTACCACAGAATGTTTGCTATCTTTGGCGACGGGTCCCTTACTACTTGGCGTTCTAGCAACCAAGGCGCTAGCTGAATGCTTAGACGCAGCGGGTGCGGCAAGTGAGGAAGTTTTTCGGGGCGATCGCTTGCCCGTCCTCCACTTCCCCCACAAGGGACAGCAGTCTAACGACTCACCTTAAGCAAGCAAAGGGCGAGAGTAGCCTAAAAGTCCAAATTGCCAAGTCTGGAGTCTTAGATAAGTCGCAAAGTGGGAGGATAAAAACACCCTTCTTTGTAGATACACCGATTTAGCGCGTCTCCCAGTCCCTAGAAAAAACTGATTGGTGTTCGCCACAAACGACTCCCGGCCACAATAGCCTTTAAAATGGATCATCTTTGTTGAGCAAGAACCAGTTGTATGAGTTCCCTACTCCAGTCATCCGATCAAATTACGGTACTATCTACCACCCAACTGTTTCTGCGCCATCGCCTCAAAGTTGTGGAGGATTTGTGGGAATTTGTTCTGCAACAGGAGTGCGGGCAGGAACTGGTCGATCTGCTCAAGCAACTGCGCGATCTGTGTTCGCCTGAAGGACAGGCTACTGACTTTCCAGAGTCGTCAGTCCCGAAGGTGATCGAAAAGCTTGACCTCAACGAAGCTATTCGTGCCTCCCGCGCCTTTGCCCTTTACTTCCAGCTGATTAATATTGTCGAACAGCACTACGAACAGCGCGATCAACAGCTTTCCCGACGTGCGACTTACAGCTATCCGGGTGCATTAAAACCACAGGGAACGCCAAAGCCCAGTATCGCCAACGTGCCGATGGATGGAGCCGAAAATAAAGAACAGGAAAACGGATCGAGCAAGCTAGCACCTTCGAGCGATCCGGGTGCCCATTTGTTGGAAAAAAGCTGGCATCATGACCCGAACGAAGAAGAAAAACTGGGTACTTTTCATTGGCTGTTCCCCCACTTGCGTGCGCTGAACGTTCCACCTCAGCAAATCCAACGGCTAATTGACAATCTCGATATCCGGTTAGTTTTCACCGCTCACCCAACGGAAATTGTCCGCCACACCATCCGAGGCAAACAGCGGCGCATGGCCAAAATTTTGCAACAGATGGATCAGGCAGAGGAAGCATTTAGAGCTTTGGGACTTACTACTTCGTGGGAAGCAGAGTCTTTGCAAGAACAGCTAACTGAAGAAATTCGCCTGTGGTGGCGCACTGACGAACTGCACCAGTTCAAGCCTACAGTCCTCGATGAGGTGGACTACACTCTCCACTACTTCCAAGAAGTTTTGTTCGATGCCATTCCTCAACTTTATACAAGGCTGAAAAAAGCTCTGGGCGCCGCTTTCCCTTGGCTAAATCCTCCCTCAAACAATTTCTGCTACTTCGGCTCTTGGGTGGGTTCAGACCGCGATGGCAATCCGTTTGTTACGCCTAAAGTAACTTGGGAAACTTCTTGCTATCAACGCGATTTGGTGCTGGAAAAGTATCTCCAGTCCGTGCGGCAGTTGACGAGTTTGTTGAGCCTCAGCTTGCACTGGAGCGATGTTTTGCCAGAACTGCTGGAATCTTTGGAGCAGGATCGGCAGACGATGCCAGATGTTTATGAAAAGCTGGCTATTCGTTATAGGCAAGAACCTTATCGGCTGAAACTAGCGTATATACTTTCGAGGCTGGAAAATACGCGCGATCGCAACCTCCAACTCTACAATGGTTCGGCAATCCGCAGCCCCGAGTCGGCAGTAGGTCGTCGCCAGTCGGAACTCAGCCGCCGCGAAATGCCCGATCCTCACGCTGCTTGTGTTTACCGCTCTGGATTGGAGTTCTTGACAGAGCTTAAACTAATCCAGCGCAATCTTAAGGAGACGGGGTTGAGTTGTAGCGACCTGGAAAATTTAATCTGCCAGGTGGAAATCTTTGGCTTCAATCTGGCTCACTTAGATATTCGCCAGGAAAGCACGAGACACGCGGATGCGCTTGCAGAGGTTGTGGAATATCTGCAAATTCTGCCTAAGCCTTACAACGAACTATCTGAGGCAGAGCGATCGCTGTGGTTGGCAACGGAACTGCAAACCAAACGCCCGCTGATTCCAGGCGAATTGCCGTTTTCTGAAAAAACCTGCGAAACCATTGAAACTTTCCGCACGGTGCGGAAAATGCAGCAGGAGTTTGGCCCAGAAATCTGCCAAACTTACGTGATCAGCATGAGCCACGAAGCCAGCGATGTTCTAGAAGTGTTGCTGCTGGCTAAGGAATGCGGCCTGTACGACCCTGCAACAGGCACGAGCAGCATACAGGTAGTGCCGCTGTTTGAAACCGTAGAAGACTTGAAGAAGGCTCCTACGGTGATGCGATCGCTATTTGAATTGCCCTTGTATCGCGCTGCTCTTTCGGGAGGCTATAGCAGTGTAGAAAAATCCCATACAATTTCTCTACAAGAGGTGATGTTGGGTTACTCCGACAGCAACAAAGATTCGGGTTTCTTGAGCAGTAACTGGGAAATCCATAAGGCTCAAAAAGCTTTGCAGCAAATAGCTGAGGAGTACGGCGTTGCTCTACGCATCTTTCACGGACGTGGCGGAAGCGTTGGTCGCGGCGGTGGCCCCTCTTATGAAGCTATCCTCGCTCAACCTGGCCACAGCATCAACGGTCGCATCAAGATTACGGAACAGGGTGAGGTACTTGCTTCTAAATACTCGCTACCAGAGTTGGCTTTATACCATCTGGAGTCGGTAACTACGGCTGTAATTCAAGCTTCTTTGCTGCGAACGGGGTTTGATGATATTCAGCCTTGGAACGAAATCATGGAGGAGTTATCCACGCGATCGCGCAGCCACTATCGCGACCTGATCTACGAAAATCCCGACTTAGTAGATTTCTTCCACTCCGTCACCCCCATCGAAGAAATCAGCCAACTGCAAATTAGCTCCCGCCCAGCACGTCGCGGCGGGAAAAAAGATTTAAGCAGTCTCCGAGCCATTCCTTGGGTATTCAGTTGGACGCAAAGCCGCTTCTTGTTACCGAGTTGGTATGGGGTGGGTACGGCGTTACAAGAGTTTTTGGATGAGGAACCAGAGGAACACCTCAAGCTGCTGCGCTATTTTTATTTCAAGTGGCCTTTCTTTAAGATGGTTATCTCCAAGGTGGAAATGACTCTTGCAAAGGTGGATATGCAGATGGCTAGCCACTATGTACGCGAGTTATCGCGACCTGAAGACCAAGAGCGTTTTCAAGCCTTGTACGAGCAGATTATCAAGGAATTCCACCTCACCCGCGATTTAGTCCTCTCCATCGCTGGAAACAAACGCCTTTTGGATGGCGATCCAGTCCTCCAGCGGTCTGTGCAGTTACGCAACGGTACGATTGTGCCTTTGGGTTTCTTGCAAGTTTCCTTATTGAAGCGCCTGCGTCATCATGGCAAACAGGTAGCTTCCGCCGTCATCCAGTCTCGTTATAGTAAGGGCGAGTTGTTGCGCGGGGCGCTGTTGACTATCAACGGTATTGCTGCTGGGATGCGAAATACAGGCTGACGATTTTAGATTTTAGATTTTGGATTCTAGATCCAATCCAAAATCTAAAATCTAAAGTACAGATATTGAATAAAAACGTGCTGTAAAATCCACCTCGATAACACCTCTTTAGGTGTGGCTTTGGCTGAGACATTAACAGAGCGATCGCTATCGGTTCAGATACCCGACTTCTTAGAGAAGTCGGGTATTTCGCCCATCTTATAAAGCACCTATATTCGGCGCATATCCAGTGAATGGCAGTCCAACATTTACCCCAGCATCCAATAGAATGCTCTTGCGAGATGGTGCATAAAATGGCCGGGGAATTGAACCAGAGTTATTAAATCCGGGATTACCAGCTTTATTATTTCTAATTATAAAATTGGTAGGTTTAGTTGCTCCCCAATTAGTCCATACACCCGTCAACTTTACTCTTGGGTTATAGAACAAGTTGTTAGAGAAAGTAACATTTTTCAGTGTCTTGGTATCGCCTCCCATCATAATATATCCTGAATCGGTAAACACGTTGTTTCGGATATCTAAACCATCAACCACCCCTTGAGTGTTGCTGAGATTAATAGCCGAAGTTTTGAACCCAATCAGCGTATTATTATAGATTTTGGTGGTTTTGATATATTGTCTGTCGGCGGGTTTAAGTACTATGAATCCATGTCTATTATTGCCGCTGACAACTACGTTGTGATGCACTAAATTATTAGAAGGGCTGCCCCTTTCCCAGATAGCAATTCCATAAGAACCGGGGTTTTTAATGTAATTATTATAAATTTCCATATCTGACGCCGCAGCTTCGATAGCGAGATACTCCTCACCAGTGTCAGATTGAATAATTTGGTTATCATGAACTTTGACGCTGCGCTTACCCGATCCTTTGTTTCCATAGCCAAAGGAAAACCAGTTGTTTGTTTTAACTTTATAAACTTCACTGTCGTCAAAAGTATTCCACAGTTCTATAGAGATCGCCCGCCTATTATGACTTCCTTTATCTGCTACATTGATTGTGCTGTTAGTTATTTTGATATTTTTAAACCACCCTCCTTTAAACTGTTTAATCCCGTGACCGAATTTGGGGTTATTGATGGTAATATTATCGAATCTTGCCCCATCTAAAGCGGCAATCATTAATGCCCCTGAACTCCAACCGCCTTTATTTTCGCCACAATTAGTAATTTGAGTGTTTGTAACAGAAATTCCTTTTACCCAAATAGAAGGGGGAGTTGTACCCTCTTTCTGACGATTGTCTACGCCTCCTACAAATAAGCAGGTAAATTTTATATTTTTTAAATGTATATCGTCAATTTTTACATTGTGACGGTTGGTGATAGAGATTCCCCTTTCTAATGAATTGTTCTGTCCATCAATAGAAAATCTTCTTAGACGTTGGTTGCCTAATTCACGGTTTGAATCCAAGCGAATTAAAGTGCGATCGCCTGATAAATTCTTTGCTATTAAAACAGTAGTTTCGCTACTTTCGCCTTCCAAATTTACGCCTGGTGGTAGATCGATAGTTCGGGTTTCCACAAAAGTTCCCCTGTTCATATGAATTGTGTCGCCCTTCTTGGCACGAGATGTAGCAAACGCTACAGTTTTCCAAGGTGAAGACTTCGAGCCATTATTATTGTCGCTGCCATTGGGATCTACATAATAGGTTCTGCCTGCAAAAGCTATATTCTGGGAAGCTGCTTGGGTGACTAACGCCCCGATTGCGCCAGCAAACGATGTACAAAGAAGAAGGGTAAATGCAATTTTTTTCATTTTGGCTGAAATTTTTACTAATGTGCCTGCGTACCGCTGTATTTCCTGGGATGATTGTGGCAAATATAGCGAAAAATATAGAAATTGTCATTAGCACGAACGGTTATTGAGGGTTAGCGATCGCAACCCTAAAACTTAGGGCGAATTTTGATAAAATTCATTATCAGGAAATTTCATAAAAAGCGATCGCACTGCTGTAGAGATTAACATAGCAGCGATCGCCCAGCAAATGCATTTACCGCGCATCGCCAATTAGTATCAAAGGCGACCAAAAATAAGGATGGCTGTTAATTTGGCTGAGTTTTGCCCCACGCAATGCCTCACCTTTGTCCATGCCTTTTTTCAGGTTTTGATAGAACGCAACCATAACATCTTTCATCGCATTGTCTTCGCCACTCCAAAGACTGGCAATAACCGCTTTAGCACCAGCGCGTTCAAAGATATAGGCAACTCCGGCAATTTCTTCACCATTAGAGTTAGCTTCCTGGGCAGTTTGACAAGCACTGAGGGTCAAAAGTTCAGTGTTTTTTAATCCCAACAAAGCAGCATCAGCAATATTAAATTGTTGATTATTGGCAAATAGAATAGTATTCGACTGCATATCTAACTTGCCAGATTCTTGGCAATCTTTAGATTCCCGCAGACAGCAGCCTTCTGGTTGGAAACAGCCGTGAGTCGCTAAGTGCAGGAAAGCAAAGCGGGGTGCTTGGGTTTTGAAGGTGTCGAGAGTGGCGCGATCGCCGATGTAGACTTCACCCGGCAAAGCTGTAAAAATATTGGTAATACTGTTAACTTCTGCCTCTGCTGCATTCAGAGCAAACGGTTTAACTGGGACAGGATTTCCTAGTGCTAAAACGCGAGGAGTACGCCCAAGAATAATCAAAAATGCGGCACTACCTAAGACGATAACCAATAAGCCACTAGCGATGATACCAAACTTGCGCCAAACCCAGAAAGTGAGGATAGTTAAAATAGCGATCGCAGCAATACCTTCTAGAGATGCTGCATTCAACGTTTTTACAGATTGCCAGGAACGATTAGAAAGGCGCGTGAGATAGTTGACAGGATATTTCTCGATCAGGTATTTGCCAGTTTGGGAATCGCGTAGGGTTTCAAAGGGGATATAGCGCAGTTTCCCAGATGTAATTATGCTCAGTTGAGTAGGCGATTGTGCCTGAATTTTGTCTTCAACGGGACGAAGTAGGATGTCGTAAAGTTTCGTACTGGTTACGGGGTAGTCTGTATTTTTGCGGTCTTGTAATTGGTCGCCGTAATCTTTGACCAGTTTATCAAATTCTGTATAATTAATCGTTTTTTTAGTAACGGTTACTTTATCTTTAGTCAATACAAAAATAGCAATATTATTCGGTAGATTGTTCACGCCTGTCAGCAATACGGGGTGAACAATTACGGTTCCTGGTGGGATAGAGGATTGTAGCTGGGCAATATCTGTGGGTTTGGTTTCAAATAATTCGGCTACTTCAGGAAATTGGCGGGATATATCTTCAGCTTGCTTAAAAACTTCAGCCTCTACTTCCCGCATTTGTCGGGAACGCTCGTTGGAAAAATTATCTTGTAATTGGTTATATAAAAATTGAAGTTGCTGATTTTTTTGGTTCCACTCGTCAATTGCTTTCTGTGCTTCTGGGTTGGCAATTTTAGCGTTAACTAGGCGAGTGTAGTCAACAAGTTCGGCAGTAGTTACGCGGTTAATCCATTCATAGGCTTTAGCGGGTTGATTTTGGTCGATGAGGAGAGAGGTGAGGGCGATCGCTGTTCCTGCGTAATCCAGGTAAAAACTTTTTCTGTTTTCCCGCTGTAAACTACCCCGCATTTCTAAGCTAATGTCGAGAGATTTTTCATACTGGGTGATAGCTTCATTCGGTTGGTTTATATGTTCGTAAAGTGCGGCAATATTACTTAGAGTGTTAACTTCCCCAGAGCGATTTTGCAATTCCCTGACGATCGACAAAGCTAGGTTATAAACTTTCAATGCCCGCTGTGGTTGCCCAATATTCTTGTAGACGATACCAATATTATTTAAGGTTGCAGCCTCCCCAGAGCGATTGCTGACTTCTTTGCAGATAACTAGCGCTTGGTTATATAATTCTAATGCCCGTTGCGGTTGCCCGATGTCATCGTAGACGCCTGCAATATTATTCAGCGTCGTAGCTTCTTCCCTCCGCTGCCTAATGTCTCTGACTAGCTGCAAGGCTTGGCTGTATAGTTCTAAAGCTTGTTGGGTTTGCCCAATATCCCTGGAGATTAAAGCGATATTATTTAGGACTGTAGCTTCCCCAGAACGATCTCGCAATTGCCTGTATATCGACACAGCTTGTACGTAAAACTCAATCGCTCGGTCTAGTTTCCGGATGTCATTGTAGAACCCACCAATACTATTCAGCGTGCTGGCTTCCCCCCTCCGATCTTTTACTTCCCTGCGAATTGTCAAAGCTTTGTTGTAGTAGTCCAACGATTGTTGAAATTGTCCGATGGAGCGGTAGACTTCGCCGATATTATTCAGCGCTCCAGCTTCCTTATCGCGATCTTTCATATCTTTGAGAATAGGCAAACTTTGCTTGAAAAACTCTAATGCCAGTTGGGGTTGCCCCGTCTTTAGGTAAACAACACCTATATTATTCAATGTGGCAGCTTCCCCAAGTTTATCGCCAACTTTTATAGAGTTTGGCAAAGCTTGGTTGAAAAATTCAAGCGCTCGTTGCGGCTGTCCAATCGTGCTGTAAACGCCACCAATACTATTTAAAACATCAGCTTCTTCACCTCGTTCAACAAATCCTCTAGCAACAGTGAGAGCTTGATCGTAGTATTTTAGTGCTTGTTCGGGTTGACCATCATTGGCATAGTTGTGACCAATCCATAGAAATGCGTAATATTCAAGATCCTTGGCTTGCCTTGTTCGGGCAAGTTCTAGAAGCTGCTGCCATGTTTTTACCGCTTTTAGGTGTTGCCCTTGCTCCTGCTGTTGACCTGCTTGGATGATAAGTGTATAAAGTCTTTCCTTGTAAGAATCTTGAGTTTGTCCCCAGCTAGGTTGAGCTATCAGCGTCACACTCAGAGGAGCCAAATTAATGCCTACCGCCAAAATACTGCTGAGGAGTCGTTTCATAATGTTGAATGATATCGCGCAAATGTTTTAAAATTCTTCAGAAAGCGATGCACTATTAGATTAGGTGATGCAGGCGTTCTAAGATTTACTCATAGCATTCTCCGTCTGATGTGAGCCTGTCACCTTTGTATTTTGTAGGTTGGGTTGAGGCACGAAACCCAACCCTCTGGTGTGTTCTGTTGGGGTCTGCTATCGCTCTACCCAACCTACGGTTTGTTGCTTGCAAAACTGATATGCTGCCCCGTCTAATTATCTCATTCTTCACTTATATCAAAATTAACTCGTTCGTAAATTTCACTCAAGGGAATTTCCAACTCTAGCGAAGCTAGCGCTAACACTGCATCACTCGATTCATAATCAGTTAACAGCCATTTCCCATCGGCAGTTTTGGCAAAGTGTTCTATATGAAATTTATATTGGTCAATCAGGATATATTCCCTAAATTCAGGAAGTGACCGATAATATTCAAACTTCTCCGCCCTATCGTAGTTCTTAGTTGATTTTGATAAAACACTGGCGATCGCCCTTGGATTGGTAATTGTATCTGTGCGCGTACCATCAAACACTGGCTCTCCCTCAATTACCATCACATCTGGATAGAAGTAGAGGCGATAACGCGGTATCCACAAGCGTAAATCATTGAGAAAAACCTCATAAGGGTGGCCTTGAAGCGCAACATCTAAAATCCTGGCAAAATTTCGCACTATCCGATTGTGATTGATTGATGCACCTGTCATTGGAACTATCTCTCCATCTCTGTACTCATTTTTGTATTCAGCAGCTTCCTCTAGTTCCAAATATTCTTCTGGAGTGTAATAGCGTTGTTGTGTTTGGGTTTGCATATTCTCTTACTCAATTTAGTTACCTTGCCGCTCGAACTTTAGTACCTCGATCGTCATTTTCCCGGAAGTAGAATTAAACGACATTTTATCTACCACGAACACGAGATGTGTCGCCGTTTGAATTCCTAAAATTTTGTCTGTAACAACCCCAGATGCAGTTAGTTTCACTTTAGCTGCACCAGTTTTAGGATCTTGCAGTGTAAAATCACTCAGCGGAATTTCCGACCAAGTTTCGCGATCGCTTGTAGATGACTTATCCTCACCCCGGATCGGCATCTTTACATTACTGGAATACTGGATGTCGCCTTTAAAAGTCACTTTTTCAACATCTGCGATCGCAACTGTTGCAGTTCTACCGCTTCCCTCAATCTTTAACTGTTTCCCATCTATCGCTGTCAATCTACCAGACTTAGGCTCACCCTTCTTCAGCACCACTTCCGCCACAGTTGGCAATAATACGGGAATCGGTGCATCTTTTTGTACATTAATCGCCTCAGCCGATTTGTTGCGATCGCTTAACCGTTGGCGATCGCACCCCGCTAACCCAATAATTGCAGCAAACAGAGCAACAACCAACACCTTGAAAAATACTTTCATATCTGCAACAGCAACTTGTAGTGCCTTACACTTTAACTGTAGCTCAGGCCAATTTGGAGACTGCTTGTGTCCCAGACTCCCCAACCCACAAACGAACCCAGCATTTTAGCCAAGTTTGCCAGTATATTAACTTTGCTGGGTGCTGCGCTCTACTTTACAGGCTGGATATATCGCTGGTCTTACTTCAGCTTCTTTCAGCTAGAAGTGACAACCCTTGATTTACCCTTAGAATCATTTCTTTTCGTTCCTATCCAGGTATTCGTGGGTAGTTTCTGGGCATTTTGCAAAACAGTTTTTGTTA
The DNA here is from genome assembly GCF_014695585.1 of Microcoleus sp. FACHB-831. Lineage (NCBI taxonomy): Bacteria > Bacillati > Cyanobacteriota > Cyanophyceae > Oscillatoriales > Microcoleaceae > Microcoleus > Microcoleus sp. FACHB-831. The sequence continues at coordinate 18,521 of NZ_JACJON010000079.1, forward strand.
CTGCGATCGCTGTTAGCCTGATTCTATTAACTTTACGAGTAATTCAGAAACAAAAATTTATTCCCATCAGTTTTAAAAACTCTATTCTAGATGAGACAATAATAGTAATTTGGGTCTTAATTGCTCTGTTTTGGCTAGCTCGATGGCAAGGTGAAGCAGATGCTTGGCGGGATGCCGTTAATGATACTTCCAACCGACCTGTTGTTACTTTTGTAACTCCTATAGGCAAAGTAGGATTAGGCCGCAAACCTGACGATCTGCTCGCCAAACCATCCTTACCTGAATTCCGGATTATTGGCGATGCAGGTTTATTAGATAGTTTGCGGGGAAGAGAAACCAACGATACCGCAAATCCAGCCAAGCCCGTTGTTTGGCGCTTACTCGTGAAGCACAACGGTCAATTTTATCTGTTCCTGGCGCTACCTCCAAAAGCTGATAGCAACCAGCGCCCACCAGTTTTAATGATTCAAGAAAGTAGCAACGGCGACCAGTTGATGATTCTTAGCCCTCAAGTATCTAAGTAAAAGGCAGAAGGTTTTGCCTTTTTATGTCTGCTAGCCGCAATTCGGCATTTAACGTTTAATTATGTCCATCTACTTAAGCCTGCGAAGGCAGACCCGATGACTCGCGTCTCTACAAGTCGTATAGCCCAAGAATTGAGGCTGCGGGTGTTTTGGTCGGGCAATGGCATCGCTTTTATCTAACGCCCCGTTGCTTCCGGGTGGGGCTTGTAAGGCTTGAATTCAGTCATCAGGTAAGTATATAAAAGAGGCGATCGCTCTTCTACTTCCAACATGGCGCAATGGGAACCTATCATCAAAGATGCGGTTCTGACTTCCAAAAAGGGCAAATCATGCGATTACTATTGTGGGGACTAATTTTTAGCATCGGATCGTGTGTTGGTAGCGTTTGTGCAGATGCGAAGGCTACCAACGCGCAAACGCAGGCGCGGCCAGCACAAGCAGCCGTTTCAGACCCCCAAGTAGGGGCGCTGGTGGAAGCGCTGCGGCAAGCAGCCCCAAAGACAGGTACGCAAAACAGCGGAGCTTACAGCGAGTGGCAAATTATACCTTCCAATATCCCCCGTTGGTCTAAACAATGTACGGGGCGATCGCTAACACCAACTGAATTTGCGGCCAACTCGGGGACAGCACGAACAATCTTAGTGTGCGTTATGCGCGATGTCCTGCGCGATCAGTATGCACGCTCTGGCAACAACGAAGCGATCGCCGTGCAACGCGCTGCTGCTTGGTGGATGACGGGTGACGGCAGTCGCTACAACAATACTCAAACCGCCCCTTATACTAAAAAAGTTTTAGCACTGTACCAGCAGTTGCGCCCCAAGGCATCCGCAACACTCTCTACCTCTTCCCAGGCCAAACCTGTCAGGCAGAGTCCCCCAAAGCAGACTGCCTCTCGTCCGCCCAAAGCCACGATCGAGCGACTCCCAATACCCAACCCTCCGGTTGTGGTAACTGAGGTGATACCAGACCTTCCAACGCCAACGGCAACAACACAGCCCTCCACTCCTACTGTGGCAACTCAACCAACGCCACAACCTTTAGCACCAATTGTTGTAACTGAGCCGACGCCACAGCCATCAATGCCCGATATTGTAACTGAGCCGACGCCACAGCCATCAGCCCCAATTGTTGTAACTGAGCCAACTCCACAACCCTCAGTGCCGGATATTGTAACTGAGCCAACTCCACAACCCTCAGCCTCGGCTGTAGTAACTCAACCCACGCCAAAACCACCAACTCCTAGAGTAGTAACTCAGCCAACGCCAAAACCACCAACTCCTATTGCTTCACCTGTGGCAACGCCAAAACCGCCAGTTGCGGTAACTCAGCCAAAACCAAAACCACCAACTCCTATTGCCTCACCTGTGGCAACACCAAAACCGCCAGTTGCGGCAAATCAACCACCAACTCGGACTGCGGCTGTTTCTACAGTAAAAGTATCTGACGCCCAGGTAGTGGCCTTGGTGGAAGCGCTACGACGTGCTGTGCCAGAGATGGATACTCCCAACAATGAGCTGTACGGCGAGTGGCAAGTTCAACCAGACAACATACCCAGGTGGTCTAAACAATGCATTCAACGTGAAATTACACCTACACAATTTGCCTCTAGCCCAGTTACAGCAAGGGGAATCCTTGTGTGTGTTATGCGGGATGTCCTGCGGGATCAATATAGAGACAGTGGGAATAACGAGTCTGTAGCTGTGCAACGCGCTGCTGCTTGGTGGATGAGTGGCGACGGTGCCAGCTATCAAGAAACTCCAACGGCAACCTATGCCCAGAAAGTTCTCGGCTTCTACCAGGAGTTGCGCTCAAATCCATCAACACCGCCCCCACGAGCAAATCGACCAGCTACACCACCGTTACAGTTATTGCCTCATCGCTGAGCGAGTTTATTGGATGCAGTAAGTAACAGCCTTTCCTCCTTACCGATGGCCCTGTGCGTCGGCTAGGGAGTTAGGTTGTGCGATCGCTCTAACGCTAGAACCGCTATGATTGCTAGTTGCTTTATTAGTTAATTACCAGAAGTGCTGGCCAAGCTATTCATTTTCTGGTTCTGGGTTTGCATATTTTTGGCTTGAATGCGGGATTTTCGCTCGCGCATAGCGATCGCATTTCTTACAACCGGAGAGCGATAGTTCAGTATCGTTGTCGTTTTCCTGTTGTCTAACTCATCCTCTGGGCGGCGCCGAACAGTCATGCAATGCGATAGATTATCCACAGCCAAATCCTTATTGAGCGCCCGCAGAACTGCTACTGCCGATTGATAGCGCTCGTGTAGAGAAATCTTGAGCATTTTGTCGAGAACTTGCCCCAATGAGTCGCTCACCTTAATAGCACTCCGCCAACAAAGCTCGCCCGTTCGCCGATCGTTATCAAAGTCTAGTGGTGCTTTACCTGTCAACAAGTAAACACAAGTCACCCCTAGCGCATAGATATCAGTCGCATACACAGGTCGCAGCGAAAATTGTTCTGGGGGCGCAAACCCAACCGTACCAATGAATTGAGTTGTTGGCGCCTTAGTTTTACTCTCGCCAATTTGCGAGATTTCCTCTTTAACCGCGCCGAAGTCAATTAGCACCAGCCTGCCATCGTCCTCGCAACGGATGATGTTTTGGGGCTTAATATCGCGATGAATAACTTGATTTTGGTGGATGTACTGCAATAGTGGCAGCATTTCCCGCAAGAAGTGGTTGAGTGCCCCTTCTGAGATGGGGCCAGAGCGTCTGACCAGCCTAGCTAGGGTTGCACCCCGTATGTACTCTTGAACTAGGTAGAATTCCCCTTCCATGACAAAGTAATCCAGCAGCATGGGAATTTGAGAATGGCTGCCTAACTTGCTGAGTGTTTTCGCCTCGCGCTCGAATCGCGTTTGGGCGCTTTGCAAAGTTATAGGATCGCTAACCTTGGGGCACAGCTGCTTAATTACGCATAACGGCTGGCTGGGCAAATACACATCCCTGGCTAAGAATGTGACGCCAAAGCCGCCTCGGCCTAGCATCCGCAGGACTTCATAGCGATCGCGGAATAGCCGATCTTGGCCGCACAGCTTCCCCAGTGTCGTCTGCTGTAGTACATCAGAGTGAAAAGGAGACAGGTTTGTTGGCTGGAAATTCATGATTCACCAATGGCGCGAGGCGTGCTTTATCTCCGATATACTTCTAGTTTAGGCAACCATATTACCTTAATACCCTATTTTTACCAAAATCAACAGCACCAAAACTTCACCCTTATAAAGGATTCAAAATTCTAGAGGCAAGGGTAGCAGCTTGGAAAGGTGCAATTTTGGATAATTGACGGCAAGACTCTTTGTGTTAAGTACCCAGTGGAGATACACATCATACTTGATGCATATTGGGGAATCTTGGCGATTATGATGTCAAAATAATCCTGAGAAAATTTTGAGCAACAAAAGAACTATGACCATGCCTAACATACTACAAAAAGCCCTTGACCAGGGACGTGCCCTGAAAATTATCAGCGGCTTAAATAACTTCGACCCCCAGAGCGTCGCCGCTACAGTAAAGGCAGCCCAGCTAGGTGGTGCGACCTTTGTTGATATAGCTGCTGACCCTGCCTTAGTGCGTCTAGTTCGTAACTTGACAACTTTGCCTATATGCGTTTCAGCCGTAGAGCCGCAGCGCTTTGTTGCTGCTGTCGAAGCAGGTGCAGATTTGATTGAAATTGGCAACTTTGATAGTTTTTATGCCCAAGGGCGGCGGTTTGAGGCTGCTGAAGTATTGGCGCTAACACTAGAGACGCGATCGCTCCTCCCCAACATCACCCTATCTGTCACAGTACCCCACATTCTAGAGCTAGACCAACAGGTGCAGCTAGCTGAGGAACTTGTTAAAGCTGGAGCAGACATCATCCAAACTGAAGGTGGAACCAGCAGCAACCCAACTCATGCGGGGACGCTAGGACTAATTGAAAAAGCCGCGCCTACTTTAGCCGCCGCTTATGAAATTTCTCATGCCGTATCGGTGCCCGTCTTGTGTGCTTCTGGCATATCCAGCGTAACAGCACCGCTGGCTCTAGCTGCTGGTGCTGCTGGCGTTGGCGTCGGTTCAGCCATCAATCAGCTCAATAGCGAAATTGCAATGGTTGCAGCTGTCCGCAGCTTAGTAGAAGCTTTGGCGACTGTAAGCCGCGATCGCATCCACGCCTAAGTTGAAAAGATGAAAGGCAAAAGTAAATATTTTTTTGTTTCTTTTGCCTTTTACCTTTTGCCTTACAAACAATCCTTCAAACCGTATACCACCTGCTCCTGCTCTACAACTGAAATTTCCGGGAACATCGGTAGGGCTAAAACCTCGTAGCAGGCTTGCTCAGACACTGGTAGACTACCTGGTTGGTATCCCAAATGCTTGTAGACAGGTTGAAGGTGTAACGGGAGGGGATAGTAAACCATTGAACTCACCCCCAACTGCTGCAACTTGCTACGCACTTGGTCGCGATAGGTTACGGGCAATGAGGTAGATTGTTTCCCATCCCCCTCCTTACCTGGCTCTTGGGTAGGAACGTAATTAGTCGGTATGCGAATTGTGTACTGATTCCATACAGAACGACCGCCAACGGTTTCTTGAGGTGTCACAATTCCTGGCACCAGTCCGAGTAATTCTTGATAGCGCTTTGCAACACTGCTACGCTGGGCATTCCAGGTATCGAGATGTCGCAGCTTGATTTGCAGAATAGCGGCTTGCACGGCATCTAGGCGGCTGTTGATGCCCGTTTCTTCGTGATAGTAGCGAGCCTTCATACCATGCTCTCGGAGCATCCGCACCTTAGCCGCGATCGCCGGATCGTTAGTGGTTATAGCTCCTCCATCCCCACAAGCACCCAAATTCTTAGTGGGAAAGAAACTAAAGCAGCCGATATGCCCAATGCTACCTACGCGGCTGCTCCCCCATTGAGCGCCTGTAGCTTGGGCGCAGTCTTCTATTACTGCTAGACCATGCGACTGCGCTATACCCATAACTGCGCTCATATCCACAGGCTGCCCAAACAGGTGAACGGGCAAAATAGCTTTAGTTTTGTTGGTAATAGCCGCTTCTAGCTTGTTGATGTCCAAGTTAAACGTTTGGGCGTCTATATCCACAAACACTGGCGTCGCACCAACGGCAGTAATTACCTCAGCAGTGGCAATAAAAGTAAAAGGCGTTGTAATTACTTCATCCCCAGACCCAATTTCTAAGGCTCTCAGGGCGAGGTAAAGGGCATCAGTGCCAGAGTTACACCCCACACAGTTTGAAACGCCAACGTAAGCACCAAACTGTTGCTCAAAGGTTTCAACGTGGGAACCACCGATGTAACGACCAGAGGCTAACACGCCGAGTACAGCCGCACTTACGTCTTCACCTATAAGTTTGTACTGCCGCGCCAAGTCAAGAGGAGGAACGTTATTCACTCGTTTACACCACAAATTTTTATTACATACAACCAAATTTTGCCCATAAAGGGAATCCGAGTATCCGCTTACCTGGTGTACTGAGAATGGCGCTGTCTCAAAATTGTTTCAGAAAATAGCAAGAAGGAAAATAGGCAATTGGTAATGGGTAATTGGTAATGGGCAATTGGTAATGGAGAATCCGGCATATGTAATGATGCTTTATGAGTTATGAGCCAGTTTAATTGTTTATTGCAAAGTAAACCTTTTTTAGGCGCTCAACATCCGACTAATTCTTAATTACCAATTACCAATTATTAATGAAAAGAAAACGCGAGCAATGGATTTTTTAATCAAACTCGACTTTACAGACCTAGCCTGTGCCTTGGGAATGATGGCGATCGCCATTGGTTTATCTAGCTGGCAAAAGCTGGGATTAGAGGGACAACTAGCGATCGCAGCAGTGCGAACAGTTGTTCAGTTGTTAGGCGTGGGTTGCATCTTAGCCGTTGTCTTCGCCTCAAATAATCCTTGGATAGTTTTGGGAATATTGATACTGCTTTTGACAGCCGATGCTATTGTTGCTCGCAATCGCATTAGCAAGAAGATTCCCCAATTGTTTCCCATAGTCTGGGGTTCAATTTTCATTAGTGCCGCTCTCACGCTGAGCTATACCATTTTCTTAGTGATTCAGCCTACAACAACTTGGTACGATCCGCAGTACCTCATTCCATTGGCGGGGAGCGTACTGGGGAATGCTATGAACGCCGCCGCACTTTGCGGAGAGAGACTCGCCAGCACGATTGCAGCTAGCCAGTTGGAAATAGAAACACATTTGAGCTTGGGTGCTACTCCGAAAAGTGCGATCGCGCAATACCGAAAGGAAGCCATCCGCGCAGCACTTATTCCCACTCTCAACACCATGATGGTGGTGGGTATTGTCACCTTACCTGAGATTATCACCGGACAACTCTTGAGCGGTACCGATCCACTTCAAGCAGCGGCTTACCAGATAGTAATTATGATTATGGTTGCCTTTACCAGCCTGAGCGCCACTCTGTTAGTTACCCAAGGACTCCAGAGGCAGTTTTTCAATCAAAACTTGCAACTAAAGAAGTTTTGATTGAAATCTTGAGACGTTCAGACGCCGAGTTTGGAAAGATTAAAAGTGAAAAGGAAAAATTAAAAATAACTTCATTGTTATGTCTGAAATTTCCTTTCCGAACGAGCCGAAAGAGAACGATTGGAGAAAGAGCAGCAACGGGAACGAGCCGAAAGAGCAGAGGCGCGATCGCAACAGTTGGCTCAAAGGTTGCGCTCGCTCTGCTTCGATCCCGATGCGGAGTAGGGAAAGATCGGTATTATGGAGCGTGCTTCTGAATTGCGGCTCCGTCTGGCCCATAAACCTCAAGAGGAATTCGGACATTATCGCTAATCGCTTCCAAAGCTTCTCCTAGCGTTAAGACGTGACGCACAATCCCAACTTGGGCGTTATAGTCGCCCTTCATCTTAGCTGCGATCGCCGCATTGCGTACCTTCTGGGCATAGGTAGGTGTCAGACGTACCTTGATCGTATTATTTGATATCGTGTAGTTGCAAATAGGAGGCTTTCCATCGCAGGTTTGTTTCAAATCGCTATTAGCTTTTTGAACGATACTAGCTAACTGTAGTTTTACTTGCGCTTGGTTGAGAGCTTGCGTGTAAATTGAAATTTGTTGTTGAGCTTTGCTGTAGTAAAAAGTACCGTTAGGAACCTGCTTGAGCGTCTGAATTGCATTGCGCCAGTTGTACACTGACTGCGACCACTGATTGATAGCTCCGGAATTTTTAGCGTTTTGCGCTAGAAGCAAGCCTTGCTTGTAGGTATTGGCAGAGAATTGCTCTTGAACTTTGCGATCGCGCACGACGGAAAGTTTACCCTTATTGACCCGCATCAGCAATTGCGCTTCCTCATAAGCACTTGTTGCGGGCGGAATCTTATCGAGCCGATTTAGCGCTGTCTGCCATGAAGCGTCAACCAGTTGCCAGTTTTCCAACGACTGAGCGACGCCCATCCGAGCTTCTGCCACTCTAGACGCTTGCTTACCAGCTTCTAATTGTTGGCTCGACTGTTTTTCGGCAGCTAACCGCTTATTAATAACTGCTAAGTTAGCCCTATACGCAGTTAGTTTCTGATTTGCCAAAGGTCTGAGGCTGCTATTTGTGGGAATTTGTTCCAAAGTTGCGATCGCCTCTCGCCACAGCTTTTGAATTTCTGTCCATTCTGATACTGAATGAGGGGGATTTTGACTTTTATCCGCCGCCTTAGAAGCTTTCTGTAGAGCCGCTACCACGTCAACAAGCTTTTCTTCCTGCACGCGATAAATTTTCAAAAGGTCTTGGGCTTCTCTGTGACGAATAGACCAAAAGGGAATAGTTTCCAGTCCCGCGATCGCTTCCCTTAATTGCTCTTGCGCTTGCAAAATTGCTTGTCCAGATGCGGGAAACGTTAGAGTTTGCGTTGACTCTTGCTTCAACTGTTGAGCATCTGAAATTTCTTTGCACGAACCAATAACACAAGGACGAGTCAAAGCATAAAAACTGCCCAAGAAAACAAACATACTGATACCACCGAAAACGACCGCCGAAGCTAGGTCTGGTCGCCTTGGCTGATTTTTAGCCGTTGCCGATACCTCTTCTTGTTCCTCATCTGGATACATTGCTGACTCAGCAATTGGCTCATTCCATGAGTCTGCCTCGGTCGCAACTTCATCTTGTTCGTCTTCTGTCTCTTCCTCATTTTCAACATCAGCAGAACTGCTGTGTGTTTCAGATGTCTGACCCCAGTTAAATGGATTGTGCAAACTCTCTTTCACAGTTTGCTGCTGGTTGTCGCTAGCCTCTTTATCCCTAGCATCTACAACAAACTTGTGAAAAGAATAGGGGCGTTTTTCACCGTCTACTCTCAGATACAGTTGTATTGGCAAGTTTAATTCTGGGTCTTCGGCGAGAATCGCTTGTTCCAAAACTCCAAAAGTTTGTTGTGTATCTGGCCTCACTGCCGCAGGATGTTGAGCCATAACCATCAAAGCCCCATCCTTGAGCGCACATTTTATCTGGAACCTGGCATTATTAGGTAGTTCCGCGTGCAGGCGATCCTGCAAGTAAGACCCTAAAACCTGTAAATCATCAAGTCTTGTCGCTGTTTTCATCCGTCCACCCCAGTTTACTGTTGAGAGTTTTTAGTTGTAGAGGCGGGTGCGTGCCGTTCAAGTTAGCTGTAATTACCCATGTATGTTTCTGGCCAACCCGCCTGCGCCGGAGTTTTATATTATTGTTGCTATTTTTCTATGCTTTCAATTTTGCTGCAACTGTGTTAATTAGAGATATTCTACTGGTGTCTGGTTAAGTCCAATCAAAAGATGCTAGGCAACTTTCTACTCTGCGGCAGAGGAAAAACGCCTAATTTCGCGTTAATAATAAGAAGTGTAAAGGTGAGTGTTATTTTAAACAACCATTGCCGAATAACACCGGAAATAAAAATTAACACCTATTTATGACCTACGCTCCACCTCTATCCGAACAAGTTATCCTGATTACGGGAGCCTCGACGGGAATTGGTGCTGCCCTAGCGCAACGTCTAGCCGCCCAGTATTTCGGAATTCAGTTAGTGTTGGCAGCTCGAAGTCAGGAAAAACTAGAACAGGTAGCTAACATCTGCCGCAAAGCAGGTGCAGATGTTTTGGTATTGCCTACTGATATTTCTCAAGTTGAACAGGTCAAAGCTTTGGCGAGTGCGGCTCTAAAGCATTTCGGTCGCGTCGATACCCTAGTCAACAATGCTGGGTACGGACAGATGGGGCCAGTAGAGTTAATTCCTCCTGACGCCGTACAGCGGCAGTTTCAGGTAAACTTAATCGGGCCGTTAACGTTGACTCAGGCTTTAATTCCAGGGATGCGGGAGCAGGGTGGCGGAAGAATTATTAATATTAGCTCTATAGGAGGAAGAATACCATTTCCCTTTGGGGGTCTGTATAGCTCTTCTAAATTTGCCTTAGAGGGAATCAGCGACACCTTAAGAATGGAACTGGAACCATTCAATATTAAAGTCAGCGTGATTGAACCGGGGCCAGTAAGCACAAACTTTTTCGAGGTTGCAGCTGATGGGGTTGAGAAAGCGGTAGCAGCTCCGCACGATACACCATATCGGGCAGCGTTTGAGAAGTTAAAAGGGCTGGAGAAACTAACGAGTAGTAGAGCGTGGACATCAGAAAGAGTGGCGGATGTGATAGTGCGATCGCTCAATGCCCGTCATCCCCGACCCCGCTACGTCGCCGCTAGCAATGGGAAATTGCTGCTGTTTTTAATGACTAAATTGTTGCCCACAAGATTGGTAGATATTTTCTGGCAGCGTTTCTACGGCATCAATCTAGTCGCACAAGAATGGAAAAGTAGCCGGAAATAGATTGAGATTGTTAGTTGTTAGTTGTTAGACTACCAAACAACAACTAAAAAGTAAGCAGGTAGGGGGAATTAAATAAAATTTTTGCTAGGGGGGAACGCAGGTTAGATTCCCAATCCCCATAGTAAAATTTAAAATTTATTTCCACAAACCTAGCTACCAACTAACAAGCAATAAATAATAACTCTATGGATTTACTTGAATATCAAGCAAAAGAATTATTTCGAGAAGTTGGCATACCTGTCTTGCCATCACAACGAATTGACAATGCCAGAGACTTGAAGGGCTTGCAAATTCCCTATCCTGTCGTGATTAAATCCCAGGTGCGTGCAGGTGGAAGGGGAAGAGCGGGTGGTGTGAGGTTTGCCGAGAATACGATAGATGCGATCGCCGCAGCAAGGACAATCTTTAACTTAGCCATATTGGGCGAATATCCCCAAGTGCTGCTGGCTGAAGCAAAATACAATGCAGATCGCGAATTTTATCTAGCCGTAGTGCTAGATTACGCACAACGTCGCCCAGTCCTGCTAGGTTCGCCACAAGGAGGCATCAACGTAGAAGCGGTGATGGAACACCTCCAACAAGTCGTGGTCGATCAAGAATTTTCCCCCTTCTATGCGCGTCGTCTAGCACTCAAAATGGGGGTCAAGGGAGAGCTGATCGCATCAGTCAGTGAAATTATAGAAAAAATGTACCACCTGTTTGTCCAGAAAGATTTGGAGCTGGTGGAAATCAACCCTCTGGGTATCAGCCCCACAGGCGAAGTAATGGCCCTGGATGGTAAAATTACCGCCAACGACGCCGCCTTGGGACGCCATCCAGACTTAGCTTTAGTGGGCGCAAAAAAAGATACTCAGCAGGATCAAAAATCTTTAAGTTGGAGCCAAGCGGCGAGTGCGTCCAACGACTGCAAGCTAAATTGGCTGAATAGAGAAGGCAATATTGGGATTCTCTGCAACGGAACTGGTTTGATGATGGCGACTCTGGATTTGCTTTATGAGGCTGGAGCAAAGCCAGCAAATTGTCTGATTTTGGGTACGAATGCGGAGTGGGATGCGACACCCCACCCAGGAATAGAACAGCTGGAACTATCGCTAGAGCAGGTAAGTGAAGCTAAAGGCGTCAAAGTTGTGTTGGTGAATATTCTGGGGGGCGCTACATTCTGTGAGAAAGTGACAGGAGTAATTGCAGCTTATCTACAACGAAAAGCGGGTAGAACGCTCAACGGCGACGATGGGCGCCACATAGAAGACCAGAAAAAACGGCCACCCAGACGCGATCGCCGGCTAGCGTTTCCCAGTAATATACCGCAATTTGTTGTGCGGATAGTTGGGGGAAATTCCCAAGCAGAGTCAGTAAAAGACTCTTACGGCGAAGCTAGCGAAAGAGAACAACTTGCTGCAATGCCCGTACACTGGGAGGATAATCTAGATTTGGCGATCGCTCAAACCGTTTCTCTGGCTAGATCGACAAAAAACTTATGATTCAATTCCCTGCGCCAATATTTAACAGCTATGTGCCCCATAGCCCCTTCACCAGATACCATACAGTTAGGATAAGTGTGGCAACCGAATTAAAAAATTGCTATTAACGCCAGAAAGTAAAGTAATCATACAGGGCATCACAGAACCGCTGGGTTCACTATACGCTGCCCAAATGAAAGCCTATGGTACAAATATCGTCGCTGGTATCAGTGCCGGACACAGCGGACAATTTGTGCATGGCATCCCCGTTTTCGATCTCGTAGAACAGGCACTGCCTGCTGTAGGAGCAGTTGACAGTACAATTATCTTCGTGCAGCCTTACTCAGCATTGGATGCAGCACTAGAAGCAATTGCCGCTGGCATTAAGCAGATTATCCTGACTACAATTGGTATTCCCCCCCTGGATATGGTTTGCCTGCTCAGGAAGGCAGAGGCCACTAAAACCATCGTCCTGGGGCCAGGTAGTGCTGGGATTATTATCCCTGGAAAACTTTTGCTTGGCACTCACGAAAGTGAATTTTACACCCCAGGCCACATCGGAATTATTAGCCGTAGTGGGAAACCCCTTACTGGGGAAGTAGCCCTAGCGTTAACTAAAGCTGGGTTGGGGCAGTCCATTGGAGTCAGCTTGGGCAATGACGCGATTGTAGGTGCTTCTTTTGTGCAATGGCTGCAATTTTTAGCTGAAGATAAACATACCAAGGCGATCGTTTGGGTTGGGCAGACAGGCGGGGGGGGCGAAGAAGCAGCAGCGGAATACATTGCCAAAGCTGTGGATAAACCTGTAGTTGTCTATATCGCCGGACGACATACACCAGTAGACAAAGTTTTGGGCGATGCTGGTGCGATAATTGTTTCGCAGTTATCAGGGCCAGTGACTTACTCAGGTACGGCAAGCCGCAAAATTGCCGCCTTCGAGCAAGCAAAAATCCCAGTAGCAGAGCGCCCTTCCCAAATTCCAGACCTGGTGAAAAAGGCGCTCAAAAAGTAAATGGCTACTAATTGCTAAAAGTTTTGAGTTTTGAGTGATTAATTCAAAACTCAAAACTTTCGTCTTTTTAGCTGGCAGGCAAAGAACGACGGCCAGCTAATATTGCTTTCGATTCAGACTCGCCAGCGAGTCGCAGCTGTCGAGTTGTCTGAATATTCAACAACGCGAAACCGAGCCACTGACCTAATACCGTCATAATAATGGTTGTCGCTCCTGCGTGTTCTACAGCTCCCCAAGGGAGAGCAGATAACAACCACAAAGCAGGCATCGTGTCAGTTGAGATAGATAGCATACCGCAGATTATCGGTGGCAAGAACATCAATCCAGCAACCGTAGCGATCGCCCACACAGCGCGTTTTGGCGTCTTCATAAACAGCATTAGCTGGGCGATGCTGGCGTAAATCAAGAGTGAGTTTACGCTCAAGAGCCACGCCAAAATGGCGGACATCTTATTATCTTGGGTAGGCCAAATCAGAATCCAAGGCAGCAACATTGTAGATGCGATCGCCAGATTCAACCCAATTGCTACAACTGAAGGGCTTTTTTCACCCCAAATCAAATCTTTCCACGAGGAAGGCAAGTTTAAAAACCCAAAAATACCTTTTGTCTTGGTATTTTTTACTTTTCTGTACCGTGCCCAATCTTGCAAAGCTTGGCGGTGAGGCGACAAAGCTGCCATTAATGTTAAAAACAAACCTTGGTTAAAGGCCAGCAGCCAGATAAAATTCTTGAACCACCCGTCTGTATAACCATCACTAAGCACTATTGGCTGGGCGAATCCGAGAAACACCACCTCAAAGCAAGCCACTAGAGCATAACTTTGCCCTTTGCTCAACAGTGTAGAAGTGGGATTGGGAAAGCGTCGCTTTAGAGCCTGCCAAACCCAGTAGGTGCAAACTGTATAATTCACTAGCAGCAAACTCACAGCACCTATAGCACTGGCACCTACAGGTAGGTTAAACCATCGCAACATTTCTAAATTGGCATAAGGAAAATAATTCTTTGCCGCTTCTAACGTTGACGAAACTGGAAAAACTACATAGGGACGTATAAAAGAGGGACTAAACAGAGTCAACCAATCTACAGCAGTATGGGTGACTACGCCGGAGTAGTAAGGCATCAGTTTCGAGCAACTGATGCCCAGGTAAATTAATACCAAGCTACTCCCCAAGAAAGCTTGAAACCCACTTAAAACGGCGCTAACCAAACCAAACAGCAGTGAGGCGCTGTAGAAAAACGCACAACTGGCAATTTGGACGACGTAGAAGCTTAAAATCAGACCAAGGGGAATTTGGGCAGTCAGGCCAGCCCATAAGTTTAGAGGAACAGCCAAAAGCACTACTGCATACAGCACAATTGGCACTCCCAGCAGTTTCCCAGTCAAGATGCTTACTGTGGACTGGGGGCTGAGGCGAAGGAAGTTGAGCGTACCGCGACGTTCTTCATTCGCTAGGTCGCCGATTAGCATATACGTCCCACCTACTAACAAGGCGAAGATGCTAACAAGGCCGAGCGATAAGAATAGATCTAACGACCAGAGCTGCCAGTTAATTTCAAAATTTCCAGCCACATCTATGAGGCATTGTTGGCCGTTGCCCGTACAGAATCTATTGTAGGTTGTCACGGAACTACTCTCACCGGGCAGTTGGTTCCAGAAAATAAACAACAGTAACATTTGACCCAGAAGGGACATACCACCTGCGATCGCTATGTTACGGAAATTGAGGCGTCCTTTGATTTCTCGCAATAGTTGCGGATTCCAGTCGCCCACTCGGTCTATCCAATTTAGTTCCATAATTTTGATTTTTTAGCTTCGGCAGGAAGAAAATTATGAATTATGAAAAGTTTCATAATTCATAATTCATAATTTCTCCATACTCACTATACTGAGCGCTGACCGGAACGTGCTGAGTGTTCCATTAAGGCTTTGGTAGCAGACTCACCAGCAAGCCGCAGTTGTCGCGTTGTCTGGATGTTCAACAAGGCGAGCATCAGCCACTGACTCATGACGGTCATAATAACTGTTGTCGAGGTGGCTTCTTTTACAGCAGCCCAAGGGAAGGCAGAAAAAAGCCATACAGCAGCCACTTTCTCAGGCGACAGCGACAGCAAGCCAAAGATTATTGGTGGCAAGACAATCAATGCGGTTACTGTAGTAGCAGCCCATAGCGCCCGTTTTTGCGTCTGCATAAATAGCATGAGCTGGGCGATGCTGGCGTAAATTAAGAATAAATTTACACTCAGCAACAACGCTACAAGCGCTTGGATGCCGCGTTGACCAGGCCAAGTCGATATCCAGGGCACTAACATTGAGACAGCGATCGCTAGATTCAATCCCACTGCCACGAGAGCCGGACTTTTTTCACCCCATACTAAATTTTGCAACCTACTAACCAGCCGGGAAGACTTCCTCTCGCGCCGATAGCGTGCCCAATCTTGTAGCGCTTGGCGGTGAGGCGACAAAGCCGCCATTAAAAAGGCAAACAAAAACAGGTTTAAAACCAGTATGTAAGTGAAGTTATTGAATAACTCGTTTACCCGATCGTGCCCTGTTCTGGTTTGTAGGGCAAATCCAAGAATCAACACTTCAAAACAAGCCGTTAGGGAATAACTTTGCCGCTTGCTGAGTAAGGTAGCGCTGGGGTTGTGGAAACAACGCTTCAGCGCTTGCCACGCTAAGTATGCCCACAAGCCGCAGTTGAGCGCACTAAAGCTAGCCATGCTCCAAAAACTAGCACCTATTGGCAGGTTAAACCATGTCAACTTTGATAGCTGAGAAAATGCCGAGTAAGTTTCTGTTACTGGAATGCTGGCATTCATCAGGTATGGCAGCAAAGCCAAGGGAGAGAACAGATGCAGCCAGTCTCCTGAAGTATTGCTGAGTGCCGATCCTCCGCCCATCGTCAAGGCTGTCAAGATGTACAGCAATAACAGCATCGCACCGCTGCCCAACCAAGCTTGAAATCCGCCTATTCCAGCACTGACCAAGCCGTAGATCAGGGCGATGCTGTAGAAGCAGGCGCAACTGGCCGCTACAACACCGTAGAAGCCCAAAATCATATTCGCAGGAATTTCAGCCTGAAAGGCAGCCCATAAATGCAAAGGCAGAGCTAGGGCAGCAACCAGATAAAGTAGAATCGGCACGCCTAGTAGTTTGCCGCTCAAAACGCTGGTTGTAGACTGGGGGCTGAGACGAATAAAGTTGAGCGTGCCGCGTTGTTCTTCCCGCGACAAGTCGCTAATCAGCAGATGCGTGCCGACTACCAACAACGCTATAAAGCCAAAGATACTCAGCCAGACAAATACATCTAACCACCACTGCTGCCAGTTAACGGGAAAATGGCCCAAAGCATCTCGGACGCACTCGCCGTACTGGCTAGAGCGGGTTAGACAATATTTGCTGTAGACGCTAGACGCAGTAGCATCATCAGAAGGCAACTGAGATGCGAAGCTCATCAGCAGTAGCAACTGCCCTAGCAAGGAGATAGGCAACGCAATTAGTAAGTTGCGCGGCCTAAGTCGCCCTTTCAGTTCTCTCAACAGTTGGGGATTCCAGTCTCCCAACTTGTCTAGCGGGGCTATAGTCATGAGATTTTTCCTTAATTACAAAGGGGGTTGGGGATGGGGCATCGGGCATGGGGCATAGAGTTATAAGTTATTAATTCAAAAGGTGCTACTTGGCTACGCTAACAAAACTCAAAACTCTCCCATTCCCTATTTCTAACTCAAGCTTCCCTGGGCAAAGACTGCCGACCGTTTAGCAATGCTTTAGTGGTAGACTCGCCAGCCAGCCGCAATTGTTGATTTAATTTGAAGCTCAATAACACCAGTATGCTCCACTGACTCAGGAGTGCGACAAAAATTGTCGTAGGCGTGAAGTCTGTGCCGATCGCTGGAGATAGTGTAAACAGCCACAATACAAATTGTTGTTCTGGTGAAACCGACAACACGGTGGCAACTATCGGGGGTAGAGCGATCGCCAATCCTACTGCACCCACTGCCCAGAACATCGGATTTTTTGCTTTCGTTAAGAGAATTAATTGAGCGATCGCGGCGTAGATGATTATTAAACTCGCAAAGCAGAGCAAGCTTAAAATTGCTGTAGTTTTATCATCTAATTCAGCACCCGACAATAAAATCCCGGGAATTTGGGGAAGTAAGGCGATTGCCAGATTGATTGCGATCGCTACCATTGCTGGACTCTTTTCACCCCATATCCATTCCTGCCTACTTTTTATGTTTTTGTAGCGTGCCCAATCTTTCAATGCCTGACGCCCTGGAGACAACAAAGCAATCAGAATTAAGAAAAATATAGAATTTACGCTAAACGCCAAGGTAGAAAACCCAAATTGTTCGTTATCTGGAACTACAAACCCTAGCAGCCAAATTTGCAAAATAGCGCCTACCCAATAACTTTGTTTTTTGCTCAAAAGCGTGGCATTCGGGTTACGAAACCGACGCTTTATGCCTTGCCAAATCCAGTAATTTGCAACGCCTATTGTGCCTAGCGTCCATAGATACAAAAGCAGCGGCTGAGAGCCTATAGGCAAGAATAACCAATGCCAGTTTGCCGAACTATACCACCGATATTTAGTAGCTTCAAGAAAGTTGGTGTAAGGCGACGCCAACGTGAATGCTAAAACGCTGCCTAACAGGGGTAAGGCTTGACTGCCGCGGTAAGATGCGCCTATTAATGCAATCAAGACGGCAGTACTGTAGAACAGAAAACAAGCTGCACCCCAGTGGATATATAAAGCTACGATCATTCCAAAAGAAACATCAATCTCTAGACCATGAAAACAGTTTATTGGGAGTGCTAGGGCTATCGCCAAATATAGTAATATCGGCACTCCCACTATTTTTCCCATCAAAATACTTTGGCTAGATTCAGGACTAAGCTTGATCAAATTAAGCGTCCCTCTACGCTCTTCTTTAACCAGATCGCTCATTATCATGTAGACGCCGCCGACTATCATTAATGTGGGCAATATCCAGTTGAGATCTTGCCAAAACATATGAAACCACCACAATTCCTGGGGCTGGCTCGAATCGCTCCCCTTATGGATGTACCATTCGAACACTATGCCTTGACACGCCAAGGAACCAACAATTGTAAAAAAAATGTTGCGGCACGTGAGTCTGCCTTTGAGTTCGCGGTATAGTTGCGTGTTCCAGTCACCAATTCCCTTTAAGAATGGTACGCTCATCGATGTTTTCCCTTTGTAAAAATTTTGTAATCGGGAAGGCATTGCCCACAATAGTGCTATTACCTATTTCCTGCTAGCAGTGCTTTGGTATCAGACGCACCAATTCGTCGCATTTGCCGCGTTAGTTGCAAGGTTAACAAGGCAAAAATTCCCCAGTGGCTCAATATTCCTAGAAAAACGGCTGTCATGCTTGCGTGTTGCAAACCGATTGCTGGAACAGCTGTAAACAACCATAGCAAAGGGCTTTTTTCAGGGGTAAGAGATAGGGACAGTAATGTAAGCGGGGGTAAAAAGATCGCGGCTAATGCGACAGAGGCATAGAGATTCTGCTTCTGAGTTTTTATCAACATCATCAGGGAGCAGATGGCTGACAAAATCAAAATAATATTGCTTGTCAGCAGCAAAGATAGTATAGCCTTGGGAATGGTGAAGCTGGCATTCCACTCATGTTGAGGCAAGAGTAAAATCCAAGGTATCCAGATGACAGCGCAGATGAGTAGGTTAATAGCGATCGCTACTACTGCCGGACTCTTTTCCGCCCAGATTAAATCTTGTACGAGGGAAGAACCCAAAACAGCAGAAAGATTTCTTTTTTGTTTTGCATTTTTACTTTCTACTTTTCTGTACCGTGTCCAATCTTGCAATGCCTGACGCCCTGGAGACAAAGCAGAGATTAAAACTAAGAACATTACAGGATTTATAGCGAACAGGAAGGCAAAACCTATACTTATTCGAGGATCTAGTTCACCTGAGCTTAATCCTGGCAGCACAAACCCTACCAGCCAAAGTTGAAAAGAAGCGACTAACAGATAACTTTGTTTCTTGCTAATAAGCGTAGAGTTGGGGTTGCGGAAACGACGATTTATGGCTTGCCAAACCCAGTAAGTCGCAGCGCTAAAAGTACACACGAGCCATCCATAACCAAGCGGCGGTAAAAAGCCTATAGGCAAGAAGAACCAATGCAAGCCGACCACTACATACTTCCAGTCGGGACTATCGAAGATAAAGCTAAGAAAGCTGATGTAAGGCAATCCCAACATTAAAGCTAAACTACTGCCTGCTGGAGCTAAAGCTTGATTGTTACCTTGAGCTGCGCCTAGTAATGTTATTAGGATGGCAGCACTGTAGAACAGACAACAAGCTGCACCCCAAAGTGTATATAAAGCCGCGATCGCTACCAAATGAATACCAGCAACTAATCCAGAAATGCAATGCAAAGGCAGCGCTAAAGCGATCGCTAAATATAGCAATATCGGCACTCCTAGCGCTTTCCCGCACAAAATGCTTTGGCTAGATTGCGGACTCAATCTGACAAAATTAAGCGTACCTCGACGCTCTTCTTTAGCTAAATCGTTAATTATCATGTAGACGCCGCCGACTAACAGTAATGCGGGCAGCATCCAGTTTAGAATTTGCCACAAACCCTGCCAGCGAATCTCCCATTCCAGGTTGTCGCTAGCTCCAATGAAGGATTCACTACACAATCCGACCAAAATGAATTGGCAAGCAAAGGAGCCAAAACCTGTAATTAAAATGTTGCGGCGTTTGAGTTGCCCTTTGAACTCCCGAAACATCTGCGGATTCCACTCACCCGCCCGCTCTATCAAATTCAGACGCATAAAAATTAATCTCCAAAATTAAGGTTGTTTTGGATTTTAGATTTTGGATTAGTTTTGAAATCTAAAATCTAAAATCTGAAATTTATGATGCTTGCTGGTGTCCAAGTTTGAGGAAAATGGTTTCCAGGTCTTCTTGACTTGTGTGGAATTCTGTTAGGGGAATACCAGCGGAAACGAGCGATCGCAACAGGATTGCACAATCTTCTGGCCCTCCTGCAAAATTAATCCGCACGCGCTCTTGTCCGGGCAATACTTCCCAAGTTTCTACTAACGGGTTATTTTTTAGTTCCGCCGTCAGTGCATCTAACCTACCGAGAGTTGACACAAAAATTTGCTGGCGGCTGAGGCGGCGGTAAAGTTCATCTAGCGACGCACTTTCTACTAGATAACCCAGTTCCATAATTCCCACTGAAGTACACAATTCTGCTAAGTCGCTGAGTACGTGGGACGATATCAAGATTGTCATCCCAGCTTCTTGCAACGTCTTGATAATTTCGCGGAATTGCATTCTGGCAATTGGATCTAAGCCAGAAACAGGCTCGTCCAATAGCAAAACAATCGGTTCGTGAATAATAGTACGTGCAAGACTCAACCGCTGCTTCATCCCCCGCGATAGGGTAGAAATAATGCTATTGCGTTTATTGGTAAGTTGGACGAGTTCCAACACTTCTCTAAGGCGAGAACTGCGACGGGGTTCGCGCAAGCGATAGAGACGGGCAAAATATTCTAGGTAGTCCCAAACATTTAAATCGTCATAAAGTGGGAAGTCGTCGGGGAGATAGCCAAGCCGTCGCTTCAGGGTGGGGTTGCTTTCATCGCGCAGGAGGCGATCGCCATTTATATAAATTTCGCCGATAGTTGGCTCCTCAGCCGCAGCTAACATCCTGATCAGCGATGTTTTTCCGGCTCCATTCGGTCCAATCAGCCCGTAGACTTCTCCGGCTTTAATTTCTAAATCGACATCGTTGACAGCAATGTGGCGATCGAATTGCTTAGTGAGTCCGCATGTACGGATTGCCAGTTCATTTGCCATGAGTGCGGTCGGTTGGATAGTAAGTTGACCAATAGCCTAACCTTTCCCTACAGCAGTTGGCACGACTGTTTCGCAAATTGCAACTTGTTCTAGTAGGCATGGCTTGAGATGAGAGCGATCGCGCCCGTCCCCTATTGCTTGCAAATTTTATTGTGAGAACTTCCCTCCGGCTTGAAAAGCGGGTTTTGTGACCTACGTCACGCAATCTCTAACAACGTATCACCCTAACTTCTCCTCAACATCACGATCTTGTTTAATTCAATATCACCATTTATCTCGAAATTGTATCACCACTCCCCTAACTAAAATCTTGAACAATAACAATACGGAAGCGACGAGGTTAAAAAGCGTTTAATCCGCCATACATATTGTTTATCTAATCTAAAATCTAATGGAGGTAATTATGATTATTAAAGGTGAATTATCGGAAGTGTCTTTAGCAGAAATTTTTCATTTCCTCGCTTTCAACTATAAAACTGGATTGCTGACGATTCATACACCCAGAGATGAAAACGAGCAAAGAGGGGAAAGTTATTATATTTGGCTAGAGCGGGGATGCATTTTAGCCCTAGACACTAATGCGGATGGTCAAGGGTTGATATCTAAAATTGAACAACGAAACTGGCTTTCGCATCAAACAATTACCGAGCTTGTTTCTCGCTGTCCTGAAAATGCACCTCTGGGAATGTTTATGAGGGCTGAAGATGCGCTAACCTCGGAACAATTGAAGGTGTTATTTTATGCTCAAGTAATCCACCCAGTTTGTGGATTGTTTAAACTTAAAGAAGGTAAGGCTGATTTCGATCCAATGGCGACTTTACCCCAAACGGGAATGACGGGGTTAAATTTGTCAGCAGCAAGAGCAACTTTAATGGGTTTGCGGGTACTTAGAGACTGGGGTTCTCTGTCAGACAACCTACCAGCGACGATTTCAGCTTTAAATCGTACAAATTTAGGCAAGCCTAACTTCAAGTTAGACATACTAGAGCGTGAAGTTTGGGAGTTGGCTGAGGGAAAAATTTCGTTAGAAGCGATCGCTGAAAATTTAAGTCTAACAACAGGCAAAGTTCAACAGATTGCCTTTCGCCTAATGATGGCAGGTTTGGTGGTAGAAGTCACCCCCATCTCATCAAATTTTGATACCTCCCTGATTAGTAGTTCACCTGTGTCTGTTACTCCATTTGTTGCCCAAACGAATAGCGATCGCTCGTATCTACAAAACTTATTCGGGATGGTGCAAGGAAAGCTCAAACAGGGTTTTGCCTAATTTGTGCAAAATTGAAACCACTTTTTAAAAATGAAGGTATGATGAGTGGGAAATAAAGATGCGATCGCCTTGTTCTTCTATCCAAGCTTCTCTTAGTTATTTATCAGTAATAAGAAAAAATAATGGTAAATTACTTGTGTTTTGCACCGTAACATCATAATATATTAATTGTATTTGTCTAACCAAATGCTGCCTCTTCAACTGCTCTTCAAAAGTATCTGGTTAGACGCGCAACGGACAATAGTCCGTTGCGCGGGGTTCAGAAGATAGAGTTGTTGAAGCCAGATAGAGCGGTATTAAATAATTGGTGAATGTGAGATGCCCGACTTCTTGGAGAAGCCGGGGATCTGAAACTCTGACAAGTGATAACGGCGAAAATAGCGCTCGGGGAAATCGTCAGACCGATATAGTTAATTAGGTAAAATCGCCCACTTGTCTTTCGGGTACACTTGCCATGTATATTAATAACTCGCAAGAATTTTTATTTAACTATGACACAGCACTACCGCATTACTCTTTTACCTGGCGATGGCATTGGCCCTGAAATTATGGCAGTAGCGGTAGATGTGCTGCAAGTCATAGCCAAACAATTTGATATTCAGTTTGAATTTAAAGAATGTCTGATGGGGGGTGCGGCGATTGACGCTACTGGGGAACCCCTACCCGCTGAAACTCTAGAAACTTGTCGCAACAGCGATGCTGTTTTGCTAGCTGCTATCGGCGGCTATAAATGGGATAACCTACCGCGCCATCAACGTCCAGAAACCGGATTGCTAGGATTGCGTGCTGGACTGGATTTATTTGCAAATTTGCGCCCTGCGAAGATATTACCCCAATTGATTGATGCCTCGTCGCTGAAGCGGGAAGTTGTCGAGGGCGTCGATATCATGGTGGTGCGCGAACTCACCGGGGGAATTTACTTTGGCAAACCCAGAGGAATTTTTGAGACGGAAACGGGTGAGAAGCGCGGCGTCAATACTATGGCTTACACTGTATCTGAGATTGACAGGATTGGCCGTGTAGCGTTCGAGACAGCAAGGAAACGGGGCGGGAAACTATGCTCTGTGGATAAGTCAAATGTGTTGGAAGTGTCGCAGTTGTGGCGCGATCGCATAACCGAGTTATCCAAGGAATACCAAGATATCGAACTATCTCACCTTTATGTAGATAACGCGGCGATGCAACTGCTGCGTTGGCCTAAACAGTTTGACACAATTGTGACTGGCAATCTGTTCGGTGATATTCTTTCTGATGCAGCTGCTATGCTTACAGGCAGTATCGGCATGTTACCATCTGCTAGTTTAGGTGCTTCTGGCCCCGGCGTTTTTGAACCAGTTCACGGTTCAGCCCCAGATATCGCAGGACTTGATAAGGCTAATCCTTTAGCGCAGGTGTTGAGTGCGGCGATGATGCTGCGCTATGGGTTAGACCAACCAGCAGCAGCAGATAAAATTGAGCAAGCCGTCCTAAAAGTTTTGGATAAAGGCGATCGCACTGGGGATCTTATGTCCGCAGGGATGAATCTTTTAGGGTGTCGCGCAATGGGTGATTCTTTGATTAAGGCACTGGAAGACTAGCGATCTCATGCACAAACATACAAAACTTACTGTACCCTTGTCGTAATTTCATAGGTACACTAAAGTCGAGCGTTAATAATAGGGGTAGGTGGGTGGTATACACAACACAGCAACGCATAGAAAATCGGAACGACCGCATGGATCTGCCCCTCTTGCTAGATCCCGCTTTAATTAGAGCAGCTCGACAGATCTATCGCACTTACTCGGAAGTCCATCCCCAACGGCTACAGCGTCCTCTTGGGGTAGCTATTCACCGCTATACTTACCGGGGTAAGCTCATTTTTTCGGGGAAACCAGTCCTTTTACCCCAAGAATGTTTTGTGCCTTTTAGTCAAATTGAGTCTGAAATCTATTAGTGGTTGATGGTTCATTGTTCGTTTGGGGCAAGCTGATTTTTGCGATAATAATGTTCATGATGAACATTTGCAGGCGATCGCTAGTGGTTTTTAATCCCGGACGACTGGTGCAAAATTTTAGTTAATTAACTCCAACCATCACCGTCAGCCACTAAAAGATCTATGGATACTTGGATAGATTTGCCTGCTGCTGTAATTGTCTTCGCTCTGGGCGCTTCTATTGGCAGCTTCCTCAATGTGGTTGTTTACCGACTGCCAAATAATTTATCGATTCTTTGGCCCCCTTCTCGCTGTCCCCAATGCATGCATCGACTGGAAAAGCGCGATAACGTCCCGGTTTTAGGGTGGTTGTTTTTGCGCGGGCGATGCCGTCATTGTCGAACTAAAATTTCCAGCCGCTATCCCTTGGTAGAGGCAGCCTCGGGAGTGCTGTTTCTGATGGTTTTCTGGGCTTTTGGCTACTCCTTGGCAACCATAGGTTATTGGTTTTTTTTCAGTTGGCTGCTGACTTTATCCCTCATCGACCTAGACACGATGACTTTGCCCGGTGTACTTACTAAGTCCGGCTTGATTGCTGGTTTGGTATATCAAGCTGCGGCGGGGGCGGGGGCGCCTGCATCCATAGCGCATCATTTGATGTCGGGTATTGTCGGTGCTGTTGTCGGTATATGGGTATTTGACACAATCAGAGTTTTAGGGTCAATAATTTTCAGAAAAGAAGCTATGGGGGATGGAGATGCCTACTTAGCCGCGATGATGGGAGCGTGGTTGGGTTGGAAGTATTTGTTGTTGGCTGGGTTTCTGGCTTGTGTGGTGGGTGCGTTTGGTGGTGGGGGGGCGATCGCGCTGGGCTGGCTGGAAAGACGATTTCCATTTGGGCCATGTCTAGCAATCGGTGCAGTTTTGGCAACTTTTTGGGGAGAGGCGATTCTGGAAGCCTATTTGGGGCTATTTTTCCCTCTCACTCAGTAAGATACCCCTCCAATTGCCAAAAGCTTAAAATTTCTCATATCTTCTGTTTTACCAGCCAAACCCCAATCCAAAATCGATATGACGCCCCTGATTTACCTGGATACTGCCGTATTGATAAGATGTACCCGTGTCTTGGATAACCATAAAAAGTAATTGTGCCCGCTGGGAAGCTGAATTAATGCAGCAGGTACTAGCAGCTCATGATATCCCTAGTAGGGTTCTTGACTTGGGAATTACCTCATATTTCGGGCAAGGGACTTCAGCCCACTTGCAAGTTCTATCCAAGGATCGGTGGACTGCTTTGCTGCTGTTGAGTCCGATTGAGGACGACCAGGCCGAAGCGAAAGAAATTTAATCGAATTGTTAATGACTAATTGTGTCATTGGCGAAGGGTGAATTTCTTCCTGGTAGTTTGATAAAAGACAGCAGACAATTAAACATTCTCCATTCCCCATTAACAAATGTCTTTATTCGATTGGTTTGCAAATCGCCCCAAATCCGGTCAGATTAGTCAAGAGCGCCAAGAACGCGAAATTGCTGATGGGCTGTGGACTAAGTGTGAGGCTTGCGGGGTGCTGGCATACACTAAAGACCTGCGAGCTAATGATATGGTTTGCCTGGAGTGCGACCATCATATGCGGGTGTACAGCGACGAACGCATCCGCCAGCTGATTGATGCTAGTACTTGGAAGGCTTTGGATGAGCAGGTGCGTCCGACCGATCCGTTAAAATTCCGCGATCGCAAACCATATAGCGATCGCTTGCGCGAAACTCAAGACAAAACTGGTCTGGTAGACGCCGTGCAAACTGGTATCGGGCAACTTGAGGGCTTGCCTGTAGCCCTCGGTGTCATGGACTTCCGTTTCATGGGCGGCAGTATGGGATCTGTCGTTGGCGAAAAACTCACCCGCCTGATCGAACGCGGTACAAAAAATCGCTTGCCAGTCGTGATTGTTTGTGCATCAGGTGGGGCGAGAATGCAGGAGGGGATGTTAAGCCTGATGCAGATGGCAAAAATATCAGGTGCTTTGGAGTTACATAGAGAAGCAAAACTCCTATACATCCCCGTTTTGACTCACCCGACGACTGGCGGCGTGACAGCCAGTTTTGCCATGCTGGGAGACTTAATTTTGGCAGAACCAAAGGCAACTATTGGATTTGCAGGGCGTCGCGTCATCGAGCAAACACTTAGAGAAAAGCTACCAGACGATTTTCAGACTTCGGAGTATTTGTTAGACCACGGCTTTGTAGACGCGATCGTGCCTCGCACCCAGTTAAAGAAAACTTTGGCAAGTCTGATTCGCCTGCACCAACCGAGTCCGGCTTCCCCGATGGTCGTTCCCAGAACGGAAACAGTACACTTGGGAGCTTAAATTTAGAATGGGGATCGATCCCATCCCAAACAAGCGCGATCGCAACCGCAGGCGTACCCCAACGTGGGATGATATTCATATAAACTGGCTTCCGATCGCGCTAATGTCAGTACACAACCATGGGCTTTGCAGACCTGTCAATTGCTGAAATCGCCGCCGACTACAACCTCAGTGTAGAGGAAGTTTTCCAGCTGTGCGATCGCCTGGGAATTGCCTATAAAACCGAAAAGACCCGTCTGGCTCTGGAGGACGCAAAGGCAATTATGTCTAAAATCTTGTCTCAAAGACAGCACTCAGACACCGATGGTGGGGATAGCCTTGCCTGATAATTAGTTGTGCTTTGGGGTATAGGCAGCGATCGGAGCCTTGCTGTGTTGTGCGTTTAATAAACTAATCGCATTTTTAGGGAGAACCATGCTTAAGCGATACATCTGGCTTGCTGTGGCCACTGTATTTTTTACATTTCAACTTGTTGTCAGCAGTGCATCGGCGCTGGAACTGGATGAAGCCACCCGCACCGTGAAACTGAACGAGCAGGGCGAACAAGTCACCTTGAGCCTCAAACAAGTCAAGGAAGGCAAACGCCTGTTCAACTACGCTTGCGCTAAATGCCATACGGGGGGCGTTACCAAGACAGATTTCAACGTGGGACTAGGCCCCAATGACTTGGCTCTCGCAACTCCTCCTCGTGATAGTATCGCCTCCCTGGTGGATTACATGAAACATCCAACCACTTATGACGGGGAAACTAACATCGCTGAGCTGCACCCAGCTATCGAGAGCGCAGATATTTTTGCTGAGATGAGAAATCTCACCGAAGACGATCTGTACGCGATCGCCGGTCATATTCTCCTACAACCCAAAGTTGTGGGCGAACAGTGGGGTGGCGGTAAAGCCGTGCGCTAGTGTCTCAGTGGGGAATTCACGCAGATGTTTTCCCCAGTTAAGATAAACCACAAAGCATAGGAACTACCCCTCCTGTAGTTCCTGTGCCAACCCAAAATAATTACTGAGTATAGTGGGCTAAAAAGCTCGTTTAACTAATTTATAAACATAAAAAAATCTAAATAATATAAAATTAAGAAGTTAACTATAGATAGGGAAGAGGAAACCATGAAATTCATGGCTGCAATTTCACGAAGAATGGCTGTAGTATTGTCTGCAATCTTGTTGATAGTAGGCAGCTTTGTATTGTCAGCTTCCCCAGCAGCGGCAGAAACCTATACCGTTAAAATGGGGTCGGATAACGGGGGACTGAAGTTTGTACCCGCTAATGTGACAATTAAGCCCGGAGATACTGTGCAGTGGGTGAATAATAAACTCGCTCCCCACAATGTTGTCTTTGACAACAAGAAAGTACCAAACGGAGATAAGGATCTGGCAACCAAACTGTCTCATCCCAAGCTTCTGAATAAGGCTGGAGATACTTACGAGACAACCTTCCCAGCAGATGCGGCAGCAGGAACCTACACTTACTTTTGCCAACCCCACCAAGGCGCAGGCATGATTGGTAAAATCACAGTCGAAGGCTAGAACATACATCAACTCGATGAGCAACTCAATCTGAATTATCCCTGTGTTGATAATTTCTTCTCAGTGCTAGTCAGATCGATAGAAAAACCTTAAGGAATCATAGAATATTCCTATAAGGGATTGTCAAAATTGGCTGTTAAGTATTGAGAAGAGGAGATTCAGGTTGAGAAAGCTATTATCGGTTGTAATGTTAGCGATCGCTGTGCTTGCATTTTCCTGGACTCGTCCAGCTCTAGCAGGTGATGCAGACAATGGTGCCAAAATTTTCAGCAACAGCTGTGCGGCTTGCCACATAGGCGGTGGCAACGTGATTATGGCAAACAAAAACTTGAAGAAGGAAGCCCTCGACAAGTATGCTATGAACTCGCTAGAGGCAATTACCAAGCAGGTGTATAACGGGAAGAATGCTATGCCAGCCTTTGGTGGTCGTCTCAATCCTCAAGAAATTGAAGACGTAGCCACCTACGTTCTAGAGAAGTCCGAAAAAGGCTGGTAAAGTGGCAAGGATTTCTTCCTTGGCGATGCACTAACCCCTCTATATCAAGAGGGGTTTTTTTATGCATACTTACCATCATCTATGACGCGAGAGGTATGAGATTGGGCATAGGAGATCTATCCACAGATGAAAAGACAGCTAAAGATCAAGTAAGTTATTCTGTTGTCAACTGTTGGATAGTTAGGAAAAAAGTCTGTGGTTCCTTTAAGAGACGAAAATCCCACCACTATTACTCCGTATGTCACATACGCGCTGATTGCTGTAAATTTATTGATTTTTCTATATGAACTGAGTTTAAATCAGCCCCAACTAGACAGGTTTATGCACCTTGCTGCCGTAGTTCCCTGCGAACTCTCAAGTAGTTGTCCGGCAGTGGGAAATGAGGTCGTCCCGGAGTGGTTGAGCTTGGTAACATCGCAGTTCCTACACGGTGGCTGGGCGCACGTTTTGGGGAATATGTGGTTTTTATGGATTTTTGGCAACAACGTTGAAGATCGGTTGGGGCACGTTAAGTATTTGGTTTTTTACATTGCTTGCGGTGTTTTGGCAGGATTAGCGCAGTGGTTCTTTTCCCAAAATTCTACAATTCCTTCATTGGGAGCTAGTGGAGCGATCGCTGGCGTTATGGGCGCTTACATCATCCGATACCCCAAAGTAGCCGTTCTTACATTACTCCCCCTCGGCCCCTTCCTCACCTTTCCCAGACTCCCCGCATACCTTTTCTTGGGTTTGTGGTTTGTACAGCAGGCTTTGTATGGCGTCGCCAGCCTGAATGTGCCTACAAACATCGGCATGGAAAGTGGTGGAGTTGCTTACTGGGCGCATGCTGGCGGATTCGCTTTCGGAGCTATCTTAGGGCCGCTTCTAGGATTGTTTTCCGGTGATGGGGCTAGGGGAGATAATTACAATAATGTTTAAATCCTCATAGGGATTCTAGATGCCCTTGATTTGAAGTGGCTGAGGCGAGGCTAAAGCATCTTTAGCCTACCCTTCACCATACAAAACAGCCCTAACCCACGAGCGTGAAGTTGGCGTAGACCAATTGTTGGATAAAACAAAAACTGAAGCGATATTTAGCGACAAGGCGATTTTAGGAAGGAAATAAAACAACCCTGCCTAGAACAGGGGCGATCGCGTGCAGCTACCTTGCATATCGTCGCTGTTGACACCAAAGAGCAATTGTAAAAACAATACGTGATATAACCCACGCTGCGATCTGCGCTCTTATAGGACAATAATCCAGTGGGATGATTCCAAGTGATACGCGAGATTGCTGTGGCCAAATTTCTATTTGTAACAGATTTAGACCATACCCTAGTGGGCGATGACCAAGCTTTGGGAGAACTCAACCAGCAGCTTGATCGGCATCGCGAGCAACAAGGGACAAAAATTGTTTATGCGACGGGTCGTTCCCTCGCTCTCTATCGTCTGCTCCTAGCCGAAAAGCATTTGTTAGTGCCCGATGCCCTGATAGCGGCAGTGGGTACAGAAATCTACTACAACGAGGGAGACGGCAACCCCGACCCAGCTTGGTCTAAACAACTTTCCCCAGGCTGGAACCGGGAAGTGGTGTTAGCTACAGGCGCTCGTTTTGCTGACCTCGTACCCCAACCAGGGTCAGAGCAACGCCCTTTCAAAGTCAGCTATCACCTTAGCCAGGAAGCTTCAGTAGAAGTGCTGCCCCGCCTAGACTCCCTTCTAAAACAACGGGGCTTAGACATTCAACTGGTCTACAGTGGCGGCAGAGACCTTGACATTCTTCCGCGCAACGGTAACAAAGGTTTGGCAGTGCAGTTTTTGCGAAAAGTCTGGGGAATCGATGCCACGCGGACGGTGGTGTGTGGTGACTCTGGAAATGACATTGCCCTACTTAGCGTAGGAGAACCGCGAGGCATTATCGTCGGCAATGCTATGCCTGAACTCAGACAGTGGTACGAAGCCAACCAGACGGATTACCGTTATATGGCTGCTGGGGCTTGTGCGGGTGGTATCCTTGAAGGCTTAAAACACTTTGGCTTTTTGCCATGATCGGCTATCTCAAAGGAACGGTGGCGCTCGTCCAACAAAGTAGCGGCAATCGCGTCACCCTCACCCTAGAAGTTAACCAAGTTGGATACGATCTGCAAGTTCCGCAGCGACTGACCCAAGTGTTATCGATTGGAGAAACGGCGCAAGTACACACGCACTTGCAAATTAGAGAAGACCAAATCATTCTGTATGGGTTTGGTTCTGCGGCGGAGCGCGATTTGTTTCGGCAGTTGGTGAGCGTAAGTGGGGTTGGTGCAAATATGGCGATCGCTCTGTTAGATACTCTTGGGTTGCCAGATTTAGTTCAGGCGATCGTTAATGGCAACACCCGCGCCCTCTCCAAAACTCCTGGTGTCGGTAACAAAACAGCAGAAAGACTGGCGCTGGAGCTAAAAACCAAGCTAGCACAATGGCGCACTTCCATAGGGTTAAGCACTCCTGCGGGAACAGCACCCGCGCCAGGGATTTTAGAAGATGTGGATATGACACTACTAGCTTTGGGATATAGCACTGCTGAGGTGGCGCAGGCAATTTCTGCTGTAGGTCAGGATGCAATAGTTGCTAAGAGCAAAGATGCGGAAGATTGGATCAGAGCAGCGATCGCCTACTTGAGCCAGTAATTTCACTTAAAAATTAGCAAAAAAGCAAACTTCACACACCACAATAACTTGTCTGGGGGCGGGGCTAAACTCCGCCCCCATATTTATGCACGCTCGTTTATTGGCAGTAGATTCTATCACTCGTTATCTAGCATTATTGACTATTTTCAGGCTTTATCAGCAGAATTTTCTCTTAAACAGCTTTTAAGGCTGATTAACTCTTATCTCTTAAGAATTATTCCACCTCAAGCTATTTTATGCCTCCAGAACGATACATTAGCTAGCTTGAAAGCAGGAAAATACCGTTGTTGTCCTTTTTTACGTCAAATTTCAAGTACTTCTATGGCAAGTCCCATTGAATTTAATTTATTTGCACCATACAACAAAGGAGCATCCTTAATTGGCTCTTTTTCTAACTGGGAAGAAATCCCCATGGAAAAAGGTAAAGATGGTTATTTCCGTACCAAAGTTGAATTAGAAGATGGCGTTTATCAATATAAATTCCGCGTACAATCTAAATCGTGGTTTTTTGAACCAGATCAATGGGTAGATGTAGTAGATCCTTACGCCACAGATATTGATAATCCCACACAAAACGGTAACGTAAGAATCAAAGACGGCGAACGTATTGTTGATACCTACGTTTGGAAACATGACGATAAGCCACTACCGAGCGATCGCGAATTAGTAATTTACGAATTGCACGTTGGCGACTTCTCTGGCGGAGAAGATGATCCTTACGCACGCGGTAAATACAAACACGTTGTTGAAAAATTAGATTATCTATGCGAACTGGGAATTAACGCCATTGAGTTAATGCCAGTCAAGGAGTATCCAGGCGATCATAGTTGGGGTTATAACCCTCGCTACTTCTTTGCTTCAGAATCTAGCTATGGCACCACTGAAGAATTAAAAAACCTAATTGATGAGTGCCATGCTCGCGGTATTCGCATCATCATGGATGGTATTTATAACCACTCAGAAGCAGAAAGCCCTCTGACGCAAATCGACCACGACTATTGGTTTCACCACTCGCCTCGCGACCCCGATAACAACTGGGGGCCAGAGTTTAACTACGAGTTTTACGATGAAAGTTTAGATACTTTCCCAGCGCGTAAATTTGCTGGGGATACTCTACGCTTTTGGGTTCAAGAGTATCACATTGACGGCATTCGCTTCGACGCAGCGCGACAAATTGCCAACTATGACTTCATGCACTGGGCAGTTCAGGAAGCTAAAAAAGCCGCTGGCCCTAAACCTTTTTATACCGTTGCCGAACACATACCTGAAAATCCCAGCATCACTAATGTAGATGGGCCAATGGATGGCTGCTGGCACGACAGTTTCTATCACTGCGTTTTGGAACATATCTGCGGAGATACGTTTGATTTAGAGCGCCTTAAGGATGTAATTGATTGCAAGCGCCAAGGGTTCATGGGAGCTACAAATGTTGTGAATTACCTAACTAACCACGATCACAACCATGTGTTAGCAGAATTGGGCGATCGCGGCATTTTAGATGAAGAAGCTTTTAAGCGCAGAAAATTAGGTTCTGTCATCAATATGACAGCAGTGGGAGTCCCTTTGCTGTGGATGGGTGAAGAGTTTGGCGAGTACAAATACAAAACAACCGAACAAGCTAAAATCGATTGGACCCTACTCGGTCATGAACTCAATCGCGGTATGTTTGATTTCATCAAAGGCTTAATTCACCTGCGGAAAACAAATCACGCCCTTTACACCGAAAACATTGATTTTATCCACGAAAATCCTGAAACTAAGGTGTTAGCCTACAGCCGCTGGAATGGTGAAGGTTCTCGCGTTGTAGTCGTTGCTAACTTCTCAGATAATTTCCTGGGTGGTTATCACATTCCAAACTTTCCAGAAGCTGGGACGTGGCACGAG
Source organism: Microcoleus sp. FACHB-831 (assembly GCF_014695585.1). Classification (NCBI taxonomy): domain Bacteria; kingdom Bacillati; phylum Cyanobacteriota; class Cyanophyceae; order Oscillatoriales; family Microcoleaceae; genus Microcoleus; species Microcoleus sp. FACHB-831. The sequence goes on from NZ_JACJON010000079.1 coordinate 51,309, forward strand.
TGGACGAGAAATTATGATGTCGAAGTTGCCGAAGATGGCATCAGACTAGACTTGGGGAGTTACGAAGCTCAAGTGTTTGTTTGGCAGTAAAGCCACAAAATTGAATTAATTGACACCCGCCGGGAAACATCGGTTTGACAGCCGAAGTTTTCCGGCGGTTGGCGATCGCTCTCCAATCTAAGTATTTTAAAGCAGCACTTAATCAAAACTTTACACTTCCTTCACAAACAGGCTGCTTAATTAAAGATTATGTAAATTTCGACTTTTAAAGAAATCTAGAGGGGTAGTAACGACGTAAACCTGGCAGACCATCAAAAACCTATGTAAATTTGCGTAGGTTTAGGGTGGCTTGAATTTTGCCGACAAAACTAGAAACAACTACCACTTAGAAAATTACCCATGAAACTAAATAAACTCGTTACAATCATCAGCACGCTGGCTGTAGCAACGACACTAGATCTACTAGGCGTCGTCAACCCCGCAAATGCAGCCACCATCCAGCTGACTGGTTTAACAGACAATAACACTCTAGTTTTGTTCAACCCCAGCGACACCAGCAGTACTAAAACTATTGGGGTTACTGGCGTTGAGGGCACTTTACTTGGTATTGACTTTCGTCCAGCCAACGGCTTGCTATACGGCGTCACCAACACCAACCGCCTTTACACCATTGACAACTCCACTGGTACTGCTACTTTCGTGAGTACCCTGTCCACTGCCTTCAATGCAGGACTCCAGTCAGGATTTGACTTCAACCCAGTACCCGACCGCCTGCGCCTTAATGGGGCCAATGACCAGAACCTCCGCACCAACGTAGATACGGGAGCGGTTATTACAGATGGAACCTTAGCTTATGCGGCTGGGGACGCCAACGCCGGAACTAACCCGAACATCACCGCTGCGGCTTATACAAATTCCTTCCCTGGCGGAGCCTCGGTAAGTCGGACAACCCAACTTTTTGGTATTGACTCTGCTCTAGACGTATTGGTTCTGCAAAACCCGCCCAATAATGGCACTCTACAAACAATAGGCTCCCTCGGCATCGACTTTGGCTCGACGGGAGGTTTTGACATTTTCTCGCCTAGCAGTGGCAACAATACTGCTTTCGCAGCCTCCGGCTCGACGCTATACAACATCAACTTATCTACAGGCGCTGCCACAACACTAGGCACGGTGGGTAACGGTAACGTTAACCTCGTCGGTCTCGCTGCCACTTCCGTCCCTGAACCTGGTACTGTTGCTTCGTTGATCGGGTTGGGTGTCTTTGGTTTACTTGGTCGCTCCCGCCGCCGTGGCAATTTGCCCAACTAGGAGCGTTTGTGGGCGATCGCAGTAATCTGGCAAGTGTTTTCCCTAGTCGATTGAGCGATCGCCAGCAATGAGAGATTAGCCCTTAAGTTCCCGCAGGCTCCTGAGTGCTAACCTCTCCAGGCTAATAACGCTCTTAAATTCCTATCAGCAATTTACCGTTAGGGTAGCTCACAGTACGGTGGGAATTTCCTTTAAATAGACACGGGTGAAGGGTTCTCCTTCTCCTAGCGCGTACTGTTCAATCAAGCCTTTGTGCTTGATTGAAACGTTGTTGCCTTCCTTAACAACTACGGTCGAATCGTCGATAATGTCCCGTGCCAAGGTCATCTCAGTTTCCGTTGGATTATCCAGAACTACCATGTTGCTACCGTAGTAAAACATTCCATCGGTTTTTAGCACGCTATCGTCATACTCGGCAATTAGCAAGTCAAGTTTGGGATTGCGAAGCAAATTTCTGACGTTGGTGTTGTAATCCTTGTTGAGGATCTTTTCAGAACGATTAACAAAAACTGCCTCGCGACAAACAGCGCCTATAGTCCAGTCGGGGTGTTGCAAAAGAATATGGTCGATAGTTTCCTGGAGTTCGTGAACTGAAATCCGGTTAAAGGTGACGATCGGTATGCGCGAATCTGACCCTGATTTAAAGAATGTTTCCAGGATATGAGAGGGCACGTCAACTTTTTCACCAAGAGCAGGGTTAAGGTGCATAAAAATGCCCGGTGCAGAGTTGATTTCGAGAATGCCAAAATTGCCTTCTTTCCAAGATTTTGAAAGGCTTTCGGCTATTACATCAATCCCAAGGCAAGTGAGGCGGAAATGCTGTGCTATGTCTTGCGCTAAAACAATGTTGTCAGGGTGAACGCTGTGCGTTGCATCTATGCTCAGACCTCCAGCGGAGAGGTTGGCGACTTTGCGAAGAGAGACAGTGCGATCGCTCTCAATTACGCTGTCTAATGACAATCCCTGTTCTTCCAAATACAGTTCCATCGCTTCGTCGCACTGGATTTTGCCCATAGGCGAGGTAGGCGTATCCAGACGTGCTGGTTGGCGGTTTTCGCGCTCGATCAACTCAGCAATAGTTGAACGTCCGTTACCCACAACCGAAGCAGGACGGCGTTCTGTCGCTGCTACAAATCTGCCGTTAACGCACAGCAAGCGAAAATCTGACCCCTTGATACTTTTTTCGACAATTATCTGCTTTGGCTGATCTTCAGGAATCGCTTTGAGTGCCCTGCTAAACGCAGATCTAACTTCTTCTGCATCTTGCACGTCAGCCGTCACCCCAATTCCTTTGTGACCGATAACGGGCTTGATGGCTACTGGGTAGCCAATCTCTCTAGCTACTGCTACGGCATCTTTCTCGGAGCTGACTATATCACCGTTGGGAACTGGGAAGCCCAAAGTACCTAGAAATGCTTTACAGTCATCTTTGCGTGTTGTGAAGTCTGAATCCAAATGGCTGTCGCAATCAAATGTTGTTGCTACGCCGCGAATCAGGTTTTTCCCGTAGCCATATTGCATCAGTCCTTCATCCCACAGATAAAAGGCAGGAATCCCTTTCTCTTCGGCTGTGCGTAACAAAGCATACACTGTTGGCCCGCCGTAGACAGATGAGCGGAATTGATCTTGAAGCATCCTGATTTGAGCTTCTAACTCTACTTCAAAGTCGCGATCGCGAGTAATTGCTTCAAACCAGTCCCAAACGCCGTAAACTACGCCCCTCGTTGTGCGTGCGTGGATTGCTTGAACGCTAATTCTCACATAGTTTTCATATTGTTTTACACTCCAGCGATCGAGGTGCAAACCCATATCGAGCTTACCCACTTCTGAGATGCTGCGAGCGAACAATTGGGCATAGGATTCGTATGTCTCATCGCGCAAGTGCGGATAGCGATCGCTAATAATTTTTACATAATCTTCCAGCGGTCGCGGATCCAAATTGCCCGTGAAAGCAAAATCAAATACTAATGCAGCCCTATCCAAATATGGGTTAGGGCCAATGTAATGATTGAAGTTGAAAATATCAAAAGCGTCGGTTTTTCTAGCATTGACGCGGTATGGTTCGGCTACTTTGTTTTGCACCATTGATTCCCTCCTTTTCCGTAACTACTCTGGAGAATGTACTTTAGCTCTGTTCGAGGAATTCTTCAGCTATCGCAGGGCATAGTCAAATTAATTTACTTAGACCTATGACTTGCGACAGGTGTAATAGCAACCCAAACTCCTTATAAATAGAAGAAAGCATTGCGGAGACAGCAGTCTATGAATAGCACCAAAGCTGATCTCAGATATGAAGTGCGACAACTTGCTGAGGAAGCTTTCCACCGGAAACTTATTTCTGGTTATGGCGATGGGCCAGTAAGCTCGGAGTACCAAATTGTTTGTAATGGGAAACCTAAGCATTTTCCTCTAGAATATGCACGCGCTATCTTAGGCAACTTACTTAGGCAGGCGCGTTAATTAGACATTCCCCTTGGAATGTGTAGCTTTCCCTATTTACCCAAAGTACTTAAACTTACCCAAACCCGTTTTCTCAAAGAAAGCGGGTTTCTAGTTAGTGAAATTTTTGGGAAGTAAACTATACAATACGTTGTTGGGGCTGGGCTGAACCCAAGACAATATCTTCGCTCTTCATTAATAATTTTTATACCACCGTGTTTAACATATAAAGCTTTAGCTTTATGTATAAATATCTACCGATTGGCTGTTTTAGTCATTTAGCTAGTCCTGTTTAATTGAAATTAATTACTACAAGGTTGAGATAATATGGCTGGGAGCGAGATAAAAGGGCAGTTAGTGATTATTGGTGGAGCTGAAGACAAAGAGGGAGACTGTAAAGTTCTGCGCGAATTCGTTCGCCGCGCCGGCGGCACCCAGGCTCGTATTGTCGTGATGACAGTGGCTACAGAACTGCCTCGCGAAGTCGGAGAAAACTATATCAGAGTATTTGGGCGGTTGGGCGCTGCGGATGTCCGCATCGTTGACACCGTTGAGAGAGAAGATGCGAGTTCCGCCTCTTACCTAGAAGCGATTGAAAAATCTACTGGGGTCTTTTTTACTGGAGGAGATCAGGCTCGGATCACCAGCATTCTTAAAGGTACCGAGATTGATACTGCTATTCACAAACGCTATCAAGAAGGAATCGTTGTCGGAGGCACAAGCGCTGGAGCTGCCATGATGCCAGACATCATGATAATTGAAGGCGACTCTGAAACAAATCCCCGCGTTAACGTTGTGGATATGGGGCCTGGTATGGGCTTCCTGCCGGGGATAGTGGTCGATCAGCACTTCTTGCAGCGCGGGCGCTTGGGACGCTTAATCTCAGCCTTGGCACAGCAACCTGCTGTCTTGGGATTCGGTATTGATGAGAATACAGCGGTGATAGTGAGCGATAACAAGTTTGAAGTTATTGGGGAAGGTGCTGTTACTGTTGTAGATGTGGCAGACCTTATTCATACCAACGTGGGTCAAATCTTGAAGGATGAGGCTTTAGCAATTTGCGGAGCCAAACTGCATATTCTTCCCGACGGATATCGCTTTGACCTGCAAACCCGAAAGCCTATCCTGGATAACGTAGCTCCAAGTTCAATGCAACCGACTGTTGCTGCCTAATCTAATAATATTGGTTGATTTGATTGTAGAAGCCCAAAGAGCGATCGCTCTTTGGGCTTTTCCTATTTATCACAAAAATATAAGCCCTGAGAATGATCTTATAGAGACTTTTTGTATCGTTTCTCACATACTCGCTTAACATAAATAGTGGCGATATCACCACCGCCCTTCTGTGTGTTGAGTGAGAAGAGCCAACAAATTTTTAAGCGAGGTGGTAGCCGCCGTTCCTGATAAGTGCCGAGATTGTCAGGTTGATAAACATCTAGCGAACAGGAGATTTAAAAAATGCTGTTGAGTCAAACACGCGGACAGTTGATGATTATTGGCGGTGCGGAAGACAAAACGGGGGAATGCAAGATCCTGCGGGAGTTCCTTCGATGTGCTGGAGGACTGAAAGCCAGAATTGTCGTGATGACAGCCGCTATAGAACTCTCTCGCGAAGTTGCACAAAACTATATCAAAGTGTTTGAGCAGTTAGGGGTTGCATATGTTCGCATAGTTGATACTGTGTGCCGCGAAGATGCAAGCTCATCCAGTGCGCTATTAGCAATTGAAAACGCAACAGGCGTATTTTTTACTGGAGGAAACCAAGCTAGCATCGCTAGCATAATTAAGGACACAGAGATCGATGCTGCTATTCACAAACGCTTTTCTGAAGGCATGGTAGTAGCAGGTACAAGCGCTGGAGCTGCTGTGATGCCAGACATGATGATCGTTGAAGGTGAATCGGAGACAAATCCCAGAGTTAATGTTGTGGAAATGCAGCCTGGTATGGGTTTTCTCCCAGGAGTGGTAGTGGATCAGCATTTCGCACAGTGCGGAAGATTGGGACGCTTAATTTCAGCCTTGGTTATTCAGTCAGCCGTATTGGGATTAGGCATTGATGAAAATACGGCTGTGCTTGTTGATGGTAAAGAGTTTGAAGTTATTGGGGAAGGTGCTGTTACTGTTATCGATGTGGCAGAGATTACTCATAGCAATTTGGAGCAATTATTAAAGGATGAGGCTATGGCAATTTGCGGCGCCAAGCTACACATTCTGCCACAAGGATATCGATTTGATTTAGAAACGCGATCGCCTATTCTTGCTAAGGTCGCTGTTCAAGCGGCTTAAATGATGAGCGGGGAAAATCGCTATGGGTAAGAGGCAGATGTGGCAATGTCTGAATAAATGGCCGATGTGCGATCGCGATCGCACATCGGCCATTTTTTTCTAATTTGCTAAACTCGTTCATCTAAATTGATCGGATTTTATTCGATGTATTTGGCCTAGTTGGTTGACTATACAAAACTTGCAGCATAATAATAAGCAAGAATAATAAACATTACACCAAGGCAAGCACTAGATAGCAGAGGAAGCCATTGTGATATTGCTAGCATTTTTTATTGCTTTATATTTGATAAGTATTCTCTTATCTTCTCTATCTAGGCTTGCACCTAACTCTACCCTTAGCGGCATTTAATATTTTCATAAACATCCGTCTAAAGTTAGATATAAATTAACCTATTGCTAAATGGTTATAGCATAAAAAATATTTAACAACTTATATAAAAGTGTCAAATTTGTATGACCGCAGAGTGATGGCAAGCACACTCTTAGTAGGGAAAATGCTTTTATTCACACCGTTGATATTAGGAAATAGAAAATTTCATGCCGAGTTTGATTGAATTTAACTTATTTGCTCCTAATAATAAAGAAGCAAGATTAATTGGCTCTTTCAATCAAGGGAAAGAGATATCAATGAAAAAAGGTGAGAATGGTTATTTCCGCACTAAAGTAGAGCTGGAGGATGGCGTTTATCAATATAAATTTCGCATACAATCAAAAACCCCATCTTTAAACCCAGAGCAATGGCTAGAAGTAATAGATCCCTACGCAACTGACGTTGATGAAACCACTAAAAATGCCATTGTACAAATCAAAAACGGAAAACGAATTGTCGATGACTATGTTTGGCAGAATGACGACAAGCCACTACCTGAAAATCATGAGTTAGTTATATATGAAATGCACGTCGCCGACTTTTCAGGTGATGAGCCGCGCGATCGCAATAAATTCAAGCACGTTATTGAGAAATTAGATTACCTAAGCGAACTGGGTATTAACGCAATAGAGTTGATGCCAGTAAATGAATATCCAGGAAATTATAGCTGGGGCTATTTAATAAGGCATTTTTTCGCTACAGAAACTAGCTATGGTACAACCGCAGAGTTGAAACGACTAATTGACGAATGCCATGGTAGAGGCATTCGCGTTATCTTAGACGGAATTTACAACCACTGTGAGGACAAATGCCCTTTATTGCAGATAGATCGCGATTACTGGTATTACCACGACAAACACTATCCCGACGATCCTGCTAATTATTGGGGTCCAGAGTTTAATTACGATAACTATGACGAAAAATTAGACATCAAGCCCGCTTGGAAATACATTGGCGATGTAGTGCGGTACTGGATCGAAGAATATCATATTGATGGTATTCGCTTCGATGCCGTGCGTCAGCTTGCTAATAATGACTTTTTTTACTGGGTCGTTGAAGAAGCCAAAAAAGCTGCTGGCAACAAGCCATTTTATAACATTGCCGAACACATTCCCGACACTAGCAGCATAGTTACTCCAGAAGGGCCATTAGACGCTTGCTGGCATGAAAGTTTTCGGATTTTTGCAATAGAAAATATTACTGGGGACACCTTCAACATAGATCGGCTCAAAGAGGCGTTGGACGGCAAGCAGCAAGGCTATTCAGGTGCTACTAGCGTAATCAATTATCTAGCCAGTCACGACCGCGATCACTTAATGGCAGAGGAACACCTCCGCACTCTCGATAAGGAACAAGCGATTAAGCGGGCAAAGTTAGGCGCTGTTTTGCTGATGACAGCAATGGGAGTGCCCATGATTTGGATGGGTGAAGAGTTTGGTGAATATACGCGCCAAACACCAAACCAGCAAAACAAACTAAATTGGTCGATATTAAAACATGAGGCGAATCGCAGTTTGTTGGAAGATTACAAAACTTTGATTGCATTACGCAAACAAACTCCTGCCCTTCAAACTGAGAATATTGAGTTTTTTCACGAAAACTCAGAAGCTAAAGTGCTGGGTTACGTTCGTTGGAACGATGAGGGTTCTCGTGTTGTAGTTGTCGCTAATTTCTCAGATAAATCTTTGATGGACTATAAAATTCCTAACTTCCCAGCTGCGGGTACTTGGCATGAATGCACGAGCAGCTATGACGTAGAATCTCGTGAGGATGGGGTAACAATTATGTTGCCAGAATATGAAGCGGCAGTGTTCGTCTGGGTAGGCGGGAACGAATAAAACTAATAGCCGCATCTGGTTAATCCTATTTAGTAATAGGGAATAGGCGTCTGGAGTCCGGAAAGCCCCCACTCCCTATTTTCCATTCCCTTTTTAATGCAGACGCTTTCTGGCTGAGTCCGTGATATCCTGAGTTTTGCAACCTGCACCCCCAGCGTTTATTAGCGATGAGGTTAGCGGTTTCTCAGTACCTTTGACTGTAGATAGCAGCATATCTGCCATGTTCCCATCCCAATCTCCTGAAGAGAATGAATATTCTAGTGCAGCATCTGTCACCCTTACGGATACAGATGGGCGCACTCTCTCGTGCTACATTGAGCATTCCTTGGAAGTAGAGGGGGAGGAATACCTCCTCCTGCTACCCACTGACGCGCCAGTAGAAATTGTTGCCTGGGACGGGGACGAGGAGGAAGCCGAAGCTACCCTCGTCGAAGACGAGGCAGAACTTGACAAAATTTTTACTACTGCTCAAGCAGTTTTGTCAGAACAAAACCTCGCCCTCAACCGCACGGCTTTTGCTCTTACAGTTGCCGGTGACTTGCCCCCGATTGAGGAGGATGAAATTCTTACCCTCGAAGTTGAGGATGAGGAAACCGACACTGAGCCAGAACAATTTCAACTGCTGGCTTCTTTTTACTATGAAGACCAGGAGTATTCAATTTATACTCCCCTCGACCCGCTTCTGTTCTTTGCGCGACTTAATGACCAAGGTCAACCAGAGCTACTTTCACCAGAGGAATTTAAAAAAATACAACCGCTTTTAGAAGATAGGCTGTTTGATGAATTGGAATAGCCACAAAAAGTCATGCGATCGCGCGGTGGTAGATAAAATTACTATAACTAGCGCCATCGAGCAATCCTGGCTTTTTTTAAGGGTAAGCGGTTTTTACCACAAGTGAAAATGAAAGCAGGCATAGGCATCTCCAAGTGGTGGTTTTATCTGGCTCTATTGCCGATGATTCTGGGTATCTGTGCGTGGCAAGGCTGGGCTTGGTGGAGTTGGGCAAGCGCTCCGCCTGTCATGCCGGATACATCGCCGCAGGGTGGAGATAAAACAGTGCAAATCCGTATTCCGGCGGGAACGTCAGCCCAGCAAATTGGCCGAGATTTGGAAGCTGCGGGTTTAATTCGCTCTACTGATGCTTGGAGGCTGTGGTCTTATTGGCTGATGTGGCGCAATCAGCCAGGGGGCTTTAAAGCCGGAACTTATAAACTGTCTCCGACTCAGCCGCTAAGTGCGATCGCTAGCAAAATTTGGACTGGCGACGTGATGCAACTTAGCTTCACCATTCCCGAAGGCTGGTCTTTACAGCAAATGGCTACTTATTTTGAATCTTTGGGTTTTTTTAAGGCGCAGGATTTTCTTGCTGCTGCTAGCCAAATTCCTAAAGATAAATACCCCTGGTTGCCCGCAGATTTACCTTTTTTGGAAGGATTTTTGTATCCAGATACTTACCAGTTGGCCAGCGATCGCATTAGTCCCCAACAAGTTATCAACCTAATGCTAGATAATTTTGAACAGAAGGCTCTGCCTATCTATCAAAAAGGCCAGAACAGTACCACATTGAACCTCGTTCAATGGGTAACTCTGGCGAGCATTGTGGAAAAAGAAGCTGTGAAACCCGAAGAACGCCCCCGCATTGCAGGCGTTTTCACAAAAAGGCTGCGTCAAGGCATGAAACTTGGATCCGATCCAACTGTTGAGTATGGATTGGGCTTTCGGCAAACAGCAGATCAGCCCTTGACTTTTGCCCAAGTAAAAACAGCCTCTCCCTACAACACTTATCTCAACCCAGGATTACCACCCACCCCTATTGCTAGCCCTGGATTGGCAAGTTTAAGAGCCACGCTTTATCCTGAAAATACAGACTTCCTCTTTTTCGTGGCTCGGTACGATGGCAGTCACGTTTTCAGTCGCACGCTACAAGCACACGAAGCCGCTACAAGAGCCATTCGCCAACAACAGTCACAGAAGCGAAAGGCGTCTTAAAGGCAACTGACTTTAAGCAGAATGGATAATGGGTAATGGGGAATCCCGATGATAGATTTTTGATTGGGGCAAAATCTATAATCTGAAATCGAGGAATTCCCCATTGTCCCTTAAAAATAACAATTAAGAATTAATGACAATGTGGGCGGCAAACTTCCTGACTCCTAATTTAATTTTAGGAGACTCAATTCTAACTCTGACACCCGATATTTTACAGCAGCATAATCTCAAAGGTCTGGTGTTGGATGTTGATGAAACCCTTGTACCTATCACAGCAGCCCAAGCTTCTGAAGAACTTTTGCTGTGGGTAGAGCAAATTAGACAGGTGGCAGAGGTGTCCCTCGTGAGTAATAATCTGAGTGCAACTCGGATTGGTAGCATCGCCTATGCCTTGAATGTCCCTTATATTCTTGGCGCTGCCAAGCCTTCGCGCCGGAAGTTACGGCAGGCTGCCACTGCTATGAATCTGCCCATCGAACAGATAGCAATGGTGGGCGATCGCTTGTTTACTGATGTTTTAGCAGGCAATCGGCTGGGAATGTTTACTATTCTTGTTGAGCCTATGGTAGATCCTTCGTTTGCCGTCCGTTCCCACCCAGTAAGGGATTTTGAAGTTTGGCTATCTCAATTTTTGGGCGTTTCTTTAGGGCAAAGCAATAAAACTTAAACAACGGTGACAAGTATTAAAAAATTGAATATAAAATTTGCCAGGGCAAATTTGTAAAGAGAAAAATAAGACATAAATTATGATAAATAATAAAGCTAGCTAGGCATCGGTGGGCTTATAAAAAAATAGCTGTTAAAATTGTCCCAAAAGGCTATGATGCGGGCGGGATAAGTTAGTGCGATCGCTGAAGCTAGGGTTAACTAGATAGAATAAACCGCAGGGTGATGGCTTACTTGCGGATAATATCTCTCTATACACATCAAGATACTACGCTTGCAACCATTTTTAGCCCTCTGGATTATTAATAAAGTGCTAGAAAGTATGAGGGTTAATCTCTTGAGAGTCACAGCGAACTGGAAGCAAAATATATTGATATTGCTGTTTTAGTAATTTTCCCTAATTTAAGAAAAATAGCGCCTTCACGATGCTGCAAAAGACACAGCATAGCTAAGTCTTAATTCAATAAATTTGTTTATTGCAAATTTTCTCCAGCACAATATATACAGCTTCTAAGAATAAGTATTGCTGGATACAGATTTCAGCCAAATTTAGAGAAACTTTATAAGTCAGTTCGGCAGGAGAAAATATAAAGAAAATATTTATTACAAAAATGCTACGGCTAAAGGCGATCGCGCCGCCCACAAACTCTTGATTCTGTCATAATGCCCATATGTATACGATATATACCAAGGGTTTGTGAAACAAGGTAAAAATTTTATTCAGACTTTACCTAAATTTCATGGTTAGAGCGCAAAGATGTTAGAAAATACAATCAATATATTGGTAAGCGGCAATCCTGAACAAGAAGCATCAAAATTGCGTAGCTTTAAAAGGAATGAGATATCAAAAGAAGTTAGGGTGGCTCGCGAGGGAGTAGAAGCGCTAGATTATTTATTTACAATGGGAGCTTATAGCACTAGCGATCGCAGCCTCATGCCACAACTTATAGTATCAGACCTAAAACTGCCTAAAATCGATGGAGTGCAAGTATTGCGCTGCCTCAGAGACAGCGATCGCGCAAAACCACTCCCCCTAGCAATCCTCACCTCATCTTTTGAGGAGCTAAAACCCAACGATACCTACAACTCAGGCTGCAACAGTTATATAGGTAAAAAAGTATATTTCATTGAATTAAATGAAACTGTCAATAACCTGGGTCTGTACTGGCTGAATTTAAACCAACAGCCATCTAAAACAAGGAGAAATTAGATGCGTATACCGCTGCGGTTATTATTAGTCGAAGACTCAGAAGACGATGCAATGTTGCTCACCCGCGAACTGCGACGCGGCAACTACGATCCTGTCTACGAACGTGTAGACACAGCTGCTGCTATGAGCGAGGCGCTCGATCGCGAACAATGGGAAATCGTTATTGCTGATTACGCTATGCCTCAGTTTAGCGGCATTTCAGCCTTACAAGTATTGCAACAAAAGCAACTTGACCTGCCGTTCATTATCGTCTCAGGGACTATTGGCGAAGATGTAGCCGTAGGAGCAATGAAAGCAGGCGCTCACGACTACATGAATAAAGACAATTTGGCGCGGCTAGTCCCTGCTGTAGAACGGGAGTTACGCGAGGCAAAAGTCAGGCAAGAGCGTATTGTAGCTCAAGAGCAAATTAGAGAACAAGCAGCCTTACTAGATGTTGCCCAAGATGCGATTATTGTCCAAGACTTAGAAGACCGCATCTGCTTTTGGAATAAAAGCGCCGAACGCTTGTATGGTTGGACATCTCAGGAAGTAATAGGGAAAAAAGCTGCGGAACTGCTATTTGCCGATCCTACAGCCACATTACACCTAACCCCTCACCCCTCGCTGCTTACACGGAAAGGAGAGTGGCAGGGTGAGTTAGATCAAGTAACTAAAGAAGGTGAAGAAATCATCGTCGAAAGTCGCTGGAGGCTGATGCGCGATGGTTCGGGACAACCAAAATCTGTTCTCGTAGTGAATACAGACATTACAGAGAAAAAGAAGCTGGAGATCCAATTTCTCCGCACGCAGCGCCTTGAAAGCATTGGCACGCTAGCAGGGGGAATTGCCCACGATCTCAACAATGTGCTGGCGCCGATTTTGATGGGGTTGGAAATCATAAAAATGAAACTTCCTGACCCCGAAAGCCAAAAGGTGCTAGCAACACTAGAAGCAAGTACTAAGCGCGGGGCAGATATTGTCAGGCAAGTTCTGGCTTTTGCTAGAGGTTTGGAAGGGAGACATGCAGAGCTTCAAGTAAAGCATCTGGTGCGAGAAATTGCACACATGGCTCAGGAAACGTTTCCCAAATATATTGATATTCGGGTAGAGATCCCAGTAACGCCTTGGGTAATCTTGGGAGACGCAACGCAATTGCAACAGGTGCTGTTAAATTTGTGCGTTAATGCTCGCGATGCGATGCCCAACGGGGGAAAGCTGCTGATTAGGGCTGAAAACGTGCGTCTAGATGAAAATTATGCGCGAATGCACCTGGAAGCAAAACCAGGTATTTACGTGTTGCTCACAGTGACGGATACAGGCATGGGGATTCCTCCTGCTATCATCGATAAAATTTTTGAACCATTTTTTACCACAAAACCTGTTGGCCAAGGCACTGGTTTGGGACTCTCAACTATATTGGGCATTGTCAGGAGTCACGGTGGTTTTATCAATGTTTACAGTGACGTGGGTAAGGGCACCAGCTTTAAAGTTTATCTGCCAGCAGATACGAAAATTGAACTAGAGGACATAGAAATAGAACATGACGATATGCCCTCCGGAGGCGGAGAATTGGTTATGGTGATCGATGATGAAGCCTCTATTAGGGATATCGCTAAACAAACCCTGGAAACATTTGGATATAAGGTGATAACAGCCGATGATGGTTCCGAGGCGATCGCGCTTTACGTTCAGCAGCAAGTAAAAGTTCATGTGGCGATCGTCGATATGAAGATGCCAATTATGGACGGGCCAGCAACAATTCGAGCCTTGCGAAAACTAGACCCCAAGGTTAAAATTATTGCCGCTAGCGGATTGACGTTAGGCGGGCAGATGGCTGAGGCTAGTACGGTTAACGCACAAGCAGTCTTGCCAAAACCATTTACGGCAGAAAATTTGCTGAAAACTATCTATCGTGTGATGAGTAGTTATTGACATATAGGCTGTTTGGTGATGATAGGTTTTGTTAATATCGCTAGGCGATATATAAACGAAACAAGCAATTGACTGAGAATTGGTTGCGCGAACAATCTCCTAAGTAGGAGAACTGAATTAACTCCTGTCATCTTGTAGGTTGGGAACCCTCGCCCTGGCGACGTGGCGTTTGAGGTACGAAACCCAACATTAATAAAAGGTTTGATGGGGTCTGCTCGCGCTCTACCCATCCTAGAAATAATTAAGTTCTTCTATAAACAGCCTTAATTCAATAGTGGTATGAACTGCTGGCTCAATTAAATGCTTATCTAAAGTCACTTTAGAGAAAATCTGGCAAGGGTTAAAAATATTAAAATCCAAGCCAACGTTGACTGTTGACGTTGACAGTTCGCAGTTGACAATTTACCCTTAATAACCCACAAACAACAGTCAACAGTGAACAATAATCAATCAACAATTGTTGTAAAAATTGGTACTTCTAGTCTCACAAAAGCAGACGGTACACTGGCTCTCTCAACAATTGCAGCTTTAGTTGAAACCCTCACTAATCTCCGCCGTCAGGGATGCGGTGTCGTATTGGTTACGTCGGGTGCAGTGGGCGTTGGCTGCGCGAGGCTGGGTTTAACCGAGCGTCCCCGGACGATGGCGCTGAAGCAAGCAGTTGCCGCGGTGGGCCAGGGACGTTTAATGCGGGTTTATGACGATATGTTTACGACCCTTCAACAACCAATTGCTCAGGTTCTTTTGACGCGCAGTACTTTTGGAGAACGCACCAGCTATGTTAATGCCTACAACACTTTTAAGGAATTACTGCGGCTTGGAGTGATACCAATTGTGAACGAAAATGATACGGTCGCAGTAGAGGAGCTGAAGTTTGGGGATAATGATACACTCTCAGCTCTAGTAGCAAGCTTGATAGAGGCAGATTGGCTGTTTTTATTAACTGATGTGGATAGGCTTTATTCAGCCGATCCGCGCTCTTTTCCAGATGCTCAGCCAATTTCACTGGTGAACCGTATGGAAGAACTCGAAGAGTTACAGGTGAAAACTGGCGATCGCGGCTCTCAATGGGGTACGGGCGGCATGGTAACAAAAATTACTGCTGCACGTATTGCCACCAGCGCTGGGGTAAGAACGGCGATCGCCAACGGACGGCTTCCTAGTAATATCGAGAAAATTTTACAGGGAGAACCCATAGGCACCCAGTTTGAACCGCAACCCCGCACCGACAATGCCCGCAAGCGCTGGATTGCTCATGGATTAGTCCCGGCGGGGAAATTATATTTAGATAATGGAGCGATCGCTGCTATTTGCTTTGCTGGAAAGTCCCTTTTAGCAGCAGGGATTGCTAAAGTCGAAGGCGAATTCCAAGCTTCAGATGCTGTCGGGTTGTGCGACATCGCAGGTCGTGAAGTTGCCCGAGGAATCGTAAACTACAGCAGCAGCGAATTACAACTGATTCGCGGCCACCACTCGGCAGAAATTCCCACCATTTTGGGCTATGAAGGAGCGGAAACCATAGTCCACAGAGATAACCTCGTTGTTAGCTAGAGGCATCGGTAAGTAAAAACAAAAAATAAATTTTTTGTTTTCCTTTCTAAGGTCTACTGGAATGCTTCGCCATTATCTAGTTGCTAAAACGATTCGGGTGGAGCAATATCCGAGCCAGCTTTTACACCCGCCTTGCTAGCCTTTAACCCTGGTTTACCGTATGTTTGGGCATCGCGCTTAGAAACTGATGAATCCGAGGTAGTAGGAGCGTGGGCATCAATCGCTCCGTCCGAAGCTGATTGGTTAGACATCAACGCGAGTCCTCCTACCGCTCCAGCCACCAAGGCAGCATAGCCAACATACAAATGAACTGGGCTTAGGGCAATTCCCCCTAATGATGGCGCTGTCGAGCGATACCAAGATGGCAGTATGGACTTGTTCGGATCGGGTGCGGGTAAAGCATCTGCCATAGCAGCACCATCTAAACCTAATACATACCCAATACGACGAATAAAACCTTTGATATATATATCTTCTGGCAGTTTATCAACGCAGCCTGTTTCCAAAGCTTCTATGTGATGGGTCTGCACTAGGGTTTTATTGTAAAGTTGACGCACAGAGAGCGATCGTGCAATTCGCGCCTGCTGTAGTTGCTGGCCGATGTAACGAATAGCCTCCTCGCGCTCTTGGGCATACTTTTGCGCTGCTATTTCAGCCTTAGAGAGTTTTTTACTAAGTTTGGGAAAAACAAGAGGTGTACTGGTTAACATCTGTGGTTTGAGGGCATCAGAGGAATTCGTTGGGGCATCTTGGACACCATTAAACTGTCGATTGTCTTGAATAGGCTCTGTTAGTGCCAAGTCAGCCGATAGGGAAGAATCTTGTTTCTCCCGCATCGGATTAAGCATTTCGCCTTCTGTTGGCTGTTGTTGGTGGGCATCATTTTCGAGGGGTGCAACTGGGACAACCATTGATTGTCTAGCAAACTGATGAAATGCAAGCTTGATGGCTTCTTGTCCTACTGCTTTGATCAAAAGCTGGGCACTCCCCGCTGCTTCCCCCAGCATTGTCTGCAACCCAGCCAAAGCACGGCTGTAAACTTCACTGCTATGCAGTTCCGCTTCTATTTGACTCAGGAGAGACCCCAGTTTTTCCTTGGTAATTTCAACCGTTGTGCTTCCAGCAACAGTGAAGTTGTATGTAGATTGTAATCCCATGAGTTTTCTTGTCTTTGTGGTTGATCGAAACAGAACTACATTAACTGAGTGCAAAGAATTGCTGAGTGGGTGCAACTAAATCCCCTACACTTCAATCGCGCCTGGGGTGGCGAATAGTCCTCAATGGACTGGAGTGTCGGGGTATCTCACTTATCATTTCTACACGTTGACGCTAATTCCGGATGGTTAGCTTATCAGACTGGTTAGGCTGAAAGAACCAAAAAGCTATATGTTCTTGCCCTTGATGAGGGAGAATCTTCACATAAGACGGACGCTTGGAGGCTTGTTAAAGGTCAAACAAATGCGAAGGCAGTAACCGTAGTTACCCTTTAAGTAGAGCGATCGCTCTCATAGCTTTTTACTTTTTGTGCAACTGCACCCAGTCGTCACCAGCAGCCGCAGCCTGATTTATCTGCCAAAATTCATTAATTGTTTTAATGCTTTAGCTTTGCAGAGATTTTCCTATAGATGCACACAGGCTGTTACCACGTAGCCTCTGTATCTTAAAATATGATTTTTAGCTTGATAGTACAAGCTACAAGCTAATTATACGATCGCTAATTTAATTTAGTTTGTTAGATATAAGCTATTTTTAAGGAAAATATCTCTAAAGTCTTATTTTTTATAATTTTTTGAAATGCAGATGGGTTAGGGTAAACCTAAAAATAAACAGCGATCGGCTAATTTTTATACAATCCGGAAAATACCTGTTTTATCTGGTTAAGTTTAGGTTATATAGCGAGCGGATATTTTAGGGCTACTATATAATCCTGGTATGCGATCGCAAGTGTGGGTTTGAGGACTATACGTGCTAAGTTCGCGGCATGATTGAACTTAGCACTCATAAGCCCAGCGAGCGCCATGTTTGTTAGATTGGCAGATGTTTGAAGTACTACAGCAGTAACTTTCTGGAATAGACTAGCCTCATGGGGGGCTAAGTAGCTTTGAGTTTGGGCTATGACGATACTGAAACTGTCGTCCATCCAAATAACCCCCTTTCTACTTATTTATTAAGGATTACGATGTTTTGAGGCGCACTCTTTAGCCAAGCAGCGTTCCAGCAGTGTAATTGTGTAGAGATACCAGAAGCGACGCGGATTCAGTATAACTTTGTTGGTGCGACTAAAGACGGGCTGGTCAAGGAACTGCCAGAAGGGGAACTTAATATTGTTGTGTTTGGGAGCCATAGGATTAAATAGTATGTAGCAGTTGTGGGAGAGACTGTAATCGATAATCCCCTTTCTACTTAATTTATTAACGCTGACGACGCTTTGAGTCGCACTCTTTAGCCAAGCAGCGTTCTAGCAGTGTAATTGTGTAGAGATACCAGAAGCGACGCGGATTTAGTATAACTTTGTTAGTGCGACTAAAGACAGGCTGGTTAAGGAACTGCCAGAAGGGGAACTTAATATTGCTGTGTTTGGGAGCCATAGGATTAAATAGTATGTAGCAGTTGTGGGAGAGACTGTAATCGCGCTTAGTGCTGATTTCTTGTCTGCTTCTATAACTTTGCCAAAAGTGGAGACAAAGTTGCTTGGTGAGAATTACCGAATCTCTAGTACGGGCTGCGCCCATCTCTGTAGTTTCACGGAGAGCGGGAAAAGTTCCCAGGTAGGGATAATAAAAATTGCGCGATATGTGATAAAGTCACATATCGCGCTTGAAGTCTTGAAGTACCAGCATATGAAGAGATGTGCTAGGCACCTCTAGAATATTAAGCTCCAGCTTTAAATGCTTTTGCCTATCTGCGCCCAGATCAATCGTCAAACAGCTAGGGAAATCCAGATATGCAGGTGTGTCTGCTTGCACTTGAAAAATTTTTTGTGAGGGGCAATCTAACAAGTTTTAGCTGTTTGCAACATAGAGCGATCGCAAGCAAATCTTAGGCTTCCCTGGGGGGTGTCACCCCAACAGTTGCACTTTTAGGGTAGCCGTTTAGCTTCTGCTTCCTTGCCTCGCTGTCTTCAACGATTTGTAATTTCCAGAGTACACCTTTCATGTAGGAACTTATATAAGAAAGCAGCGCGTAAATAAAGACGGCAATACCTAGCATCTCCAACAACTCTTCAAAAGTTGTTATTAAAACATATGTCATATTTTCGAGGCCGTATAGCTCTGTATGGTAACCACCCAAAAGTTCCATACCCATAGCACCACCAACATAAAGAGTTCCGGCAATAAGAAACATACCCCGTGTCTTGGCAGGCAGATCAAAGAGAAATTTCAGATATGCTAGCAAGCAAGCGCCTACGAAAATGGCACCAGGAATAACCCAAGCAAAATAAAGTAAACCGCCAACATTCAGTTTATTTCGCAGCGGTTCCATCAATTCCTCGTGAAGGACAAATGCTTCATCGAAGGCTAAATATAGAAAAATTATCGATAAAGATGCCCAGTGGCGGACGTAGCGGTGATGAGCTAATTTCTTAATATAGGTGATGGTTGCCAGAAGAATGGCACAAAATATTAACGCACATGCAGAGTAGAGGCTAGGAATATTGTTCTCTGCATCTATGTAGAACAATCTTATAAATGTGCCTTTTAAGGGATAGTCAGGTAGAAAGTAGAGGCTGTACTGTCCCAAAGTGCTAATAAGACACAAACCTAATACTAAAACAACCAAAAACCGCAGAGTTTTTCTAGGGGCAAGATTAACTTCCAACTCACTGAACGCTTTAGCAGAAACTGATTGCGAATTATATTCTTCACCTAGTTCCTGGCTAGATTGTTTTACCGAAGTAGCGTTTTTTTTCCTCATTGCCTTCTCCCTCTTTGCTAAAAAATTCACCTAACATTGCAGCGAAACTTTTTGTTTTGACAAATAGCAATCAGGTGAAGCTTCGAGTTAATTAATTTTTGGTTAAGGTTAACTTAAGGGAAAGTTAAGTAAAGTTGCACCTATCTTAAGGAATAAGTTGCGCCGTATACTCTGGCGTTTATAGAACCCATTTGACATCTTTGACTATGTGCCATTAAAGTAGCGCCAAAGCCTTATCCCACCGAATATGCCTTACTCCAGCAGCCTCACAGACCAAGAATGGGAAATTCTTGAACCCCTACTGCTCCAGATATTGCCGATGAAGAAGCAGACGAGACCTTGTAACTGGACGAAACGAGAGATCTTGGATGGCATCTTCTATCAACTCAAGAATGGCTGCAATTGGCAAGATTTGCCGAAAGATTTACCGCCCTACTCCACCGTTTATTGGCACTATAAACAGTGGCGGCAAGCAGGAGCTTTTCTGGCCCTGATGAACCTGTTACATGGACAAGTGCGTGAACAAGTGAAAAAAAAGCTAAGTGGACAACGTTGCTAATGATCGATTCCCAAGCGGTAAAGAATACCTGCAATGCGAATATCGAGTCCAAAGGATAAAAGCTTTTACAAATGTACTAATGGCATCTGCGCGACATCTTGCTGTGGATACGTTGGGCTTTCCATTTTTCACCCACTGCACTAAAGCCAATATATCCGATGACCAGGGCTTGATCGAAATGTTGAGTCACAACCTCGATTATTTTCGCGCCAAGCCTGTCAACATCCTCTTATATCACCATCTTGCTGGACAATGGCTATCACCCAGAGACAATTACCGCCGCCTTGCAAAAACTTTATCCCCAAATCATGACCAAGATCCGGTTTGAACTGGCACCCAAGCCCACAAAAGCCGAAAAAGCGGCACAAGGAAAAACGGGATTTGTCCCTGTGGCAACTCGATGGGTGATTGAGCGGTCAAATGCTTGGATGGAACGTTGTAAAAGTTTAGTCAAAAACTTTGAGAGAACCTTGAGTCATGCCACTGCCAAGCTCAATCTGTGTTTCATCCGACTCATGCTCAAAAGGCTGGCGAATGAATAGATCTCAAATGGGTTCTATAGGCACAACCTTGAATACAACAAGAAGTATGTAAAACTTACACGCAGCAAGCGATCGCTCTTTTTTTCCAACAGTTCTGCTGATTTTTTGCCCTAAAAAACCAAAATCCACCTTACAGTTAGCTGTAAGGTGGATTGAAAATTTTTTATTTTAGTGGACCTGGGCAGAATCGAACTGCCGTCCCTGCTGGGTATTAGCACCCCGCTCGTTCACAGGTTTATCCCATCTAACCCTCTGGGCGGGAACCGTCCCTTATCCCGGACGGTGGGATTCTTTGGTGAGTTCTTAGCTAGCAAGTCTACCAGAGAAAACTTACTAGAGCGTCCGTTGGGGGTTGTCTATAGCCTTTAACGGAGTCAGACTACAAACGCTCGAACCTGTTAGAGGTTTTTAGACAGCTACAGGAGCTGCTTTACGAGCAAAAGGTACAATGTTGTTTGCACTTATTGTTTTTGAACCTTGTATTTACGAGAGAAGACTCACTCTCGACCTGAATCACAGAGTAACGTTCGCCAACACGTCGAAACCATTGCAGGCCCGCGCTATATATTTATAGTAGTCAATTAATTTTGGCTCGTCAAGCTGTCAGATATATCACAAGGATGAAATCTTAAGCAATAAGTATATAAACTTAGAGGACTCGCCAAACTAATACAATATCTACTGCGATCGCTCCAAAGATAACTATTTATTCTCGTCGGTAGGCTGAACGTCCTGCTGTGGAATGGGTTGATTGTCCTTATCAGGTTTAGATAGAGGGCGATCGCTTCTTCCAACTGGCTGGCTAACTGAACTAGGTTCAGGGGATGTATCCCGTGGAGAGACTTGCTCTTGGACTGGTGGCTTGCGATCGCCTTGTGGTGCTGAACTATCTCCATCACGAGCAGGCGGGTTGCGATCGCCTTGTGGTGCTGAACTAGAGGGAGGGGAAATATCGGGTGGAGACGATGGCTCAAGAGCAGGCGACTTGCGATCGCTAGGAGGTAATGGCGGCTTTTCTACAGTAGTGGGTTCAGGCGACTCAATCGCCGCCGGAGATGGGGGATTTTCTACAGTAGTGGGTTCAGGCGATGCAATCGCCGCCGGAGATGGGGGAATATTTCTGACTGGCGACGATGAGGGTTCTTGAGTGCGACGCGATCGCCGCCTTCTCACCGGACGCGGTGACTCCTCCGGACGAGTAACAGATTGCTGCTCGACAACCCGCCGCCGCAAAGGTTGAGAAGTTTTGCGTAATGGTTTTTCAACCGATTTTTCAGCAGGTGACGCGACAGGCGACGCTGAAGGAGACGGTGGAACAACCTTAACTTTCTCTAGAGTAGGGCTACTTTTTGGTGGTGATTGATTAACTTTCCCCCCCGCCGGAGGAGATGAGCGTTGGGGGGTTGGATGCAAAACAGTACTTAGAGCGATCGCCACACCTGTAGCCATAACAGCCGCACCTCCAAGCAAAAAACGGCGATCGCGCAACAACTTAGAAGTAAAGTATTCCCGCTTTGGTTGCAACCCTTGCCCATCTTTAGACGCTAATACATTAAAGCCAAGTGGGGGAGCAGTCGGAATATCTAGCTGCAAATCGTGTAAAAGAGACAGCCATTCATCAACACTAGCAGGACGATGGCACGCCTCGATTGCCATACCCCGCATCACCGCCTCATTCACAGCAGCACTCAGTTGGGGTTGCACCTCGCGCGGTGCAACCAAAGGTTGCCTATCTCTCAACACCGCAGGAGTTGGTACTCGCGCCGTCAATAAAGCATAAAGCGTTGCTGCCAGACCGTAAACATCTGTTGCTGGGGTGCGCTTTACCTTATCCAAATACTGTTCAATCGGTGCATATCCCAGAGAAACAATACTCGTATGTGTCTGGGTTACCCCCGGAGTAAACTCCCGCGCAATTCCAAAGTCAATCAGCACTACCTCGTGGCTACCTTCGCGCAGCATAATATTGCTAGGCTTGATATCGCGATGCAGCAAACCCTTATCGTGTACAACCTTTAACGCAGTGCCAATTTGCCGGATGTAGTAGATTGCAGTTGCTTCTGGCAGAGGACGATCGGGAAAGACAATATTTTGCAAAGTTTGGCCAGGGATATAATCCATGACCATATAAGGTATCGTCCCTTCCAAAAAGAAGTCGGTAAGTCGGACGATATTAGGGTGAACGCACAACGCCAGCCGTCGCGCTTCATTCTGAAACTGACCCTGGAACTGTTTAAATTCGGGATGGTTTAGCACAGCCTCATTTAGGGTTTTAATAACTACGGGCTGATCCACATAATTGTGAGTAGCTTTAAACGTGACGCCAAAGCCACCCCGTCCCAGTTCTCGTTCCAGAGTATATTTACCACCCTGCAAAGTTTTGCCGACTAAAGCAGTCATGTCAGTCGTCCTTTGTCTTTGGTTCATTGTCCATTGTGCGCGTGGTATTTACCAATGACAAATGACATATGACAATATTAGAA
The DNA here is from genome assembly GCF_014695585.1 of Microcoleus sp. FACHB-831. Classification (NCBI taxonomy): domain Bacteria; kingdom Bacillati; phylum Cyanobacteriota; class Cyanophyceae; order Oscillatoriales; family Microcoleaceae; genus Microcoleus; species Microcoleus sp. FACHB-831. The sequence continues at coordinate 74,383 of NZ_JACJON010000079.1, forward strand.
TCGCTGACCGATGCCAAATTGCAATTTGCTTTCGCCCTGGTTGCTGAAGCCTAAGTCAGCCCTAAGTATGCCCAGCGGAGAGTTGACGCGCAATCCGGCACCGTAACCAAAACCGCTCCCTGGTTTGTCGCGGACTACTCCTGGTTGTCCCGGTACGGTATCGCTAGAGCCTAAATCGCTACCAAAGTCAGCGAATAGGACGCCACCTACAGGATTTAAAAGTGGGAAGCGATATTCGGCACTGGCCAATACATAACTGCGGGCGCTGGCAACTTCACCGGTGCCGTAGCCTCGCACGGAGTTCTGACCGCCCAAGTTAAAGGCTTCGTAGGGTGGTAAATTGCCAAGCGTGGTGCCTCCTTGGACGTTAAAGGCTAATACTTCTTTGTTTTCTTTGTTGCTGTTGTTCAATATTCCCACTGGGACGTACTGGCTGTAGTTTGCTTGAACTTTGTTCATCAAAATATTGCCATTACCAACGGGAATGGTTTGTTCGGTGCTGAGGCTGGCTACGCTGCCTTGGCTGGGGTTGAAGGGATTATCTCGCTTGTCTCTGGTGATGCCAGCAGTTACGGCAACTTTGTCGTCAATACCAGTACCGCTGTAGGAGAGGGAGTTGCCTGATTCATCAGTGGTGGAAATTTTACCATTGCGATCGCGTATGGTTGTCCTGGTGTAGTTCAACCCTACCTCACCCTGCCAATCACCCACTGGTCGGTTGAAGGCTATACCACCGCCAATCCTACCTTCCCTTGCTTGGCTGCCGTTGGGCAAATTTACATCTTCGTTAAATGTCTGAGAAAGTTCCCTACGTCTAAAGGCATTGATTGTATAGCCCAACCTATCTGGTTCGCTGGCTCGATACGGGTTGGCAAATTTGCCGTCAAACTGGAGGTCGCTGCCACTCATTTGGACGTTCGCTGCTACTTGTTTACCTTCGCCGCCCACATTCTGGTCTTTATAGCTGGCGGTAGCAAACAAGCCGCTATCCTCGCTGTAGCCGCCTCCGGCATTAACGGATCTCGCTGGACGCTCAACTACATCGTAGGAAACTGCAACTTTTCTAGAATCGCCATTGAGTGCCACATCAGCTTTTTCAACTAGCCCGGTTTGATACAACTGCTGCAAGTCTTGCCGCGCAGTCTCTACGCGGAATACTTGACCGGGTTTTACTTTTAACTGGCTAGTTAGAAAATCTTCTTTGGTACGCCCTTTGGTTGGCTTGCCATCTTTGTCAAGAAAGCGAATGTTGACATCGCCAACTACTCCTTCTGCTACGTCTAAGGTGACGACTCCATCGGGATTGGGACGCAGTACCAAAACTTGTGCTAAGGCATAACCATTGTCGGCATACCACTTGTTGATTTGTTGGACTGCTTGGTTTAGGGCGGCTGGGCTGATATTTGAGCCTAGCTGGGATTTGAAGATGTTGTTAGCGATCGCTGGGGTAAGGACTTGTGCGCCTGAAAGTTGGAGCGATCGCACTACTAACGGCTTGACCTCAAAAACGGCTTTTACTCCCGTGTTGTTGCTGTTGCTGCTGACGCGAGCATCTGCAAATAACCCTGTAGTCAAAATTGCATCTACATCATCTTGCAGTTGGCTTTGACTTGTACCGCCACCAGCTTTCGTTTTAATCGTCTTTAGGACAACTTGCTCTAACTCTTGATTTGCACCCACCACCTGCACATCGCTTGCCATTACCACCAAATCAGTTCTATTTGCACCAGAGGACGGTACGGTTGGTTTGACGTTCTGGCGTGCGGCGGTGGTGTTAGTTTTAGAAGCCCCAGTATTTCCTGCAAATTGCGGATTTTGTTGCGCTTCTGGTGGAGAAATTACTACTGTTGGTTGTGGTGTCGCAGTAGTAACAGGAACAACATAGTCGGGAGCGTCTGGTCTTGCGATTGGTTCTGGGTTAGTATTGGCGATCGCTTGATGTGTTAAGTCCGCATTCGTCAGAGCCGCTAATGTTAAAATTGCGACGTAATAGGCACGCATAAATCAAGCCTCACTATATATTTAGCGTGGTGGCAAATAGTTTACTGTGTACTCAGTAGAATCTTATGCTTTTGTAAATTTGACAGTTATAAGGTCGTTCATGTTCCGCAGAATGACCCGCATAATAGATGGTTCAGGGTAAATGGTTCACGATCCATCGCCAATAACGATGAACAATGAACAATGAACCGTGAACAAATTGTTAAGTGGAGGTTGTGAATGAGGGTACTTTGCCTGAGCAACGGACATGGAGAGGATGCGATCGCTGTCCGCATATGTCGAGAATTGCAACAACAATCAAATAGCCTAGAACTGGCGGCTCTCCCATTAGTAGGTGAGGGACGAGCTTACACGCAATTAGACATCCCCTTAATTGGCTCAGTGCGGACAATGCCCTCCGGCGGCTTCATATATATGGATGGGCGACAGCTAATGCGGGATGTAAAAGGCGGTTTGCTGCAACTGACGCTGGCGCAGCACCGAGCCATCCGCGATTGGGCGAAGACAGGTGGAGCAATTTTGGCAGTGGGAGATATAGTACCGCTATTGTTTGCCTGGTTAAGCGGACTTCCCTACGCATTCGTAGGTACAGCAAAATCGGAATACTATTTAAAAGATGAAGCCGGGCAGCTACCGCGTCGAACAAGGGCGAATCGCTGGGAGGGTTGGTCTGGCTCTGTTTATTTGCCTTGGGAGCGTTGGTTGATGCGTCCGCGCCGTTGCGTTGCAGTTTTTCCTAGAGACACGCTGACGACGGAAACTCTACAGAAGATGTCTATCCGTGCTTTCGATTTGGGAAACCCGATGATGGATGGTATTCAGCCTGAGAATACAGCCCCTATTTTTTACGATCCAAATGCGGAATTAAAAGAACAAGCGCGATCGCTTGTTGTTACTCTGCTCCCCGGTTCTAGACCACCTGAAGCTTACGAGAATTGGGAGAAAATATTGTTAGCTTGTAGCGGGTTGATGGATGCTTTTCGCGACAGATCGTTAGTTTTGTTGGGAGCGATCGCCCCTGGGTTAAACTTAGACGAATTGCGTCTAATTTGCGAATCTCTCGGCTGGCGGCAGCCCAAGCAGGAAGTTGAGGCAAAAATAGGAATTAGCGAGGTTGGAGATATAAAAGATAGCGATAATTCATCCCAGGAAGTTAGAAAATCGCCCTCTGTACAACAGCATATTTCCGATCCAGATGCTATTACCTTAGTCCAACAAAAGGCGACGTTGATTTTGAGCCAGAATGCTTATAGCGAGTGCTTGAACAAGGGAGACTTGGCGATCGCAATGGCGGGAACAGCAACAGAACAGTTTGTAGGATTGGGGAAACCAGCGATCGCTATTCCTGGTAATGGCCCTCAGTTTAACCCAACTTTTGCTGAAGCTCAAACACGGCTGCTAGGCCCATCGCTAATTTTAGTAGAGCGACCAGCCAAAGTTGGCGATGTCGTGAAATTTATACTGCGCGATCCAGATAGATTACAGCTAATTGCTGAAAATGGTCGCCGTCGTATGGGAGAACCAGGAGCCGCCAGCCGCATTGCCGGGTGTTTTATAGAGCGTTTAACACAATTTTCGTCCTAAGCTTGTAGTGCTTTTAGAAATAGGAAAAACTTACCAACCTTACATCTAAAAGCACTAATGCAAGTCATAGAACCATCCTAAAACCTGTAAACTCTCGCTTGGGATCTTTCTTGTGCGCTAACGGCTAACGCTACACTGACGCGGTTCCAACGATTCGCCTTCTCTGACAAATCCGCTGTCGGATTTCTATAGAGCGATCGCTAGCCAACTATCAAAAATAGCTGAATCCCTCGATGAATTTCTCAATTTGGGAAATTAAGAGGGATGACAATATTTCAAGCTTATTAGCTATTTTTAACTAAAACGCCTGGTTCGCGCTGAATCGGTAGGACATCTAAAATATCTGGTTTTGAGCAATATTTCAGGTCTTCGTGACAGTTAAGGCGCAACAGCCGTTTGCCGTGACTGGCGTAGTGGAAGAGATCTAATAATTTGTCTTGCCATTGGGAGAAAAGCGCGATCGCAGCTATGACTTCATCGTTACCAGCTAATTCATCTAGTGGGATGTTACTTCCACTAAGGAGACTGTGGGCGATCGCTCCTGCACAAGCGGTATCCTCTAAAGAGTAACTTCCTTCCCAACCCGAACCGACAAGCCACACCGTCTCTGGCTTCTGAGTCAGAACATACTGCACGACAGCCTGACGATTGATAAACGCACCAGCCAGAACAGTTGGCGCAGCTTGCACGCATTGTAAGGCGCGAGTGCCATTTGTGGTGCTGATGAACAGGCGGCGTCCCTGCATTAATTCTGGGGTGCAATCGAGGGGAGAGTTACCCAAATCGCAGCCAGCAACTTTTGCACCGCCACGTTCGCCAGCGCGAAGGCGTTTTTCGGCAGGCCACTCCTCGCTCACTTGCATTAATTTTTCCATATCGCTGAAGGCTTGCACAGCCTCAGCACCAGCGTGGAGTGCGGTGGCAATGGTAGTGGTGGCACGGAGGACATCGATAGCGATCGCGCAGTCTGGCACGCTGTCGGTAGGAGTGAGTTCGGGTGTGTGGTAAACGAATAGCTTCACAATCGCGGCTTTATTTGCAATGAATAATATTGAATTCTTATTTTATGTTGTCGTTGTCACCGATAGCGTATTCCGCAGGCACTTCCTTTGAAACTGAAAATCCTCTAACTACCGATTAGCTTTTTACAGAGTGAGGCAAAACATGGATGTTGGGTTTGCCTCATACTTTAAGATAACTCTGATAAATTTAATAAATTTATTTGATAATTATACTTATATTTTTATTAGTCTTTGGCGTTTATTGTCTCTAAAATAATAGGCAAATTGATTTATTTAATAGCATTTGTTATTAGATAATATAAATATAATTATTATTGGCAATTTATACTTTTTAAGCATATATAAGTCAATAATAACGCTCGCTTTCTAAATACAAAGCGAAGTCAAGCTTTGCTCCCAAAGGTCAGGTGTTTTCTTGCAAAAAGTTAACCCCAGAGTTAGCTCTGAAGAATGCCGCGATCGCATATATGCTGCAAAAGCCATCCTTAATCGCGACTTAGCTCGAATTGGAATCAATTTAGATGCTGTATCGGGAGTCGCCCGAAGACAGGATAAAACTACGCCCAAGGAGCCTGTTGCAAGACAGCAACGATCGCCTGCGTTGGCAGTTGAGCCTGGGAACCAGGGCAACTAACGTTGTTCGAGTGGAGGGGAGCATGAGCAATCAGATCCAGGCATCCTCCAGCATTATTTGTGGGGAAACAGATAATTGAAATCGGGTGAAGCTAATTTTTATCCCCACAACCGATGTGTAATTGAATAAACGGAGAGGGAGGGATTCGAACTCTCGGAACCTTTCGGTTCACTCGATTTCAAGTCGAGCGCAATCGACCACTCTGCCACCTCTCCAGGTCTGTATTTACATCATACCAAGGGTGGTGCGACTTGTTAATACTAGCTGGCAAAAGGTTTTATTACTGACTCAGTACGACGGTAAAGAATCTCTTTGGATGCTACAGCGTAGTCTTTGCCAAGCCAAACCAGAGATATTTCAGAGACGACACCAGCTTGTAAAGAGACAATAGAGAAGTTACGCAGGCGATCGCTCTCCTCTTGCATAATCCTGGGTACGCTCGCTGCATTCAAGTAAACTGTACCTTCAGCCACATGGATAGCCCTTCGTGGCAAATCGCTGTGGCGCAGCCAGTGGTGCATATGTCCAAAGGTCACAAGGGGAATTATTTTACCGCTATCGCGAGACTGGGCGATCGCGCTTTGAAAATCCACATCTCCATAATCTCCGCCAATCGGTTCCCAATCCTTCCCGCAAGGATCGCTAGCGCGATCGCCCAAACCTAACGGCCCATTGTGCCCCAAAAATATTATCGTCTCATAAGTAGCACTCTGCGCCGCCGCCACAATTCTTGCTGTCGATTCATCAAAATTCTTGACACCGAACCGCTTTTGGTAAAAATCACTATTTTTCCAAACCTCTCCACCCCAGCTAAACGGACGACTTCCCACCACGCTTAAATTCAATTCTGGGAAGTCCAATTTGCCATAACCCACATGACACGCACCCAGCAAATCCAACTGTTGCTGCACTCTGTCTTCTTTCTCGCGATCGTAGGGACACTGCTTGCGACCCCACTCAGATGCACTGTACCAAGCATCGTGATTCCCTAAAATCGCCGCCTTGGGAATATCTAGAGATGCGATCGCTCTCACGACCTCCACCGATTCATTCCCAAAATCCCCCACAAACAATACCAAATCCACACCCAAGCGGCTTAAAGCAACCTCATCTTCCGCTTCCCAAGCATAATGAACATCTCCAACAACAGCTATTTTGATCTCTTTATCCCGATTAGTTGTCATGCGCCTTCCCTTGTCAGTCTTTATCCAGGATAAAAAAGCAGAGACGCTTTTGGCAGTTTTCTCTTACACGCACCACAACTGAGCCACTTTAACTCATCGCCCATATGCACCCTGCAATGGCGTTTTTTTACTAAGCACAACATATTTAAAACTAGGGCATTAAACTCATACAGAGGGCGATCGCCCGCATCTCCTCACCGTCGATTCTCCGAACTGCAAGCGTGCGTCTTCAACACTCATTCCCAGTTCTACCAGTCAAACTAGCAACTACAGCAGCCAATTCATCTGGACTAACAGGTTTAGGCAAATGTTGTTGAAAACCTGCCAAAAGAACCCTTGTACGATCTTCCTCCCTAGCATAAGCAGTTAGAGCCACAGCCGGAATGCGTCCTCCTTGCGCTGCTGGTAGCAATCTTAGTTGGCGAATTAGACTAAAGCCATCTTCTTGTGGCATCCCAATATCAGATATAAGTACATTGGGTTGAGAATTGGCGATCTCCTCAAGTGCATCTTTAGCTGTTCCAGCTGTCCTAACTGAGGCTCCATACTGTTCCAGAATAGCGATCAGCAACTCGCGGGCATCGGCCTCATCATCCACAACCAGTATCTCTAAATCTTTAAGCATCAGCGAGTTCTGCAATGCAACTGCATTCGACTCTGTTGCAAACTCCTCCTCTAAATTGTTCTCTAGAGAAACTTTAGGACTGTAGATAGCAATAATGGGCAGACAGACCGTAAATGTTGCCCCCTGTCCCTCGCCTGGACTTTCTGCCTTCACAGTACCGCCGTGCAGTTCTACCAAATGACGCACGATAGCCATTCCCAAACCCAAGCCACCAACAGACCTTGAAATCGAGCTATCAGCCTGACGAAAGCGATCGAATACATAAGGCAGAAAGCTGGGGCTAATACCTTGACCAGTATCGCTTACTTGAATCTGGACGTGGGACTCAATGCGATCGAGTCGGACTTCGACGCGCCCGTACTTGGGCGTAAACTTAACTGCGTTAGAAAGCAAATTCCACACAATTTGTTGCAATCGGTCTGGATCGCCCGAAACCGTTCCTGATAAAGGATCTAATAAGAATTCAAGTTGAATTTCCTTCGCCTCGGCTGCTGGACGGACAGCATCGATAGCTGCCTCGACCGCGCCAGAAAGTTCAACCGGACGCATATTTAAACGGAGCTTGCCTGTAATAATGCGAGAAACATCGAGAAGATCCTCGATCAATCTCGATAGCGATCGCGCATTGCGATCTACAGTTTCTAAAGCTTTCGCCGCAGTAGCCTCATTCAGCTTCCTCGCACGCAGCATTTGAGTCCAGCCAAGCATCGCATTAAGAGGCGTGCGTAATTCGTGCGAAAGCGTCGCTAAAAACTCATCCTTCATGCGATTGGCTGCTTCTGCTTGGGCGCGATCGCGTTGAGCAATCTGATACAACCGCGCATTATCAACGGCTACTGCCGCACGACAGGCAAGTTCCAAAGCATTATTAAGGTCATCCGAATTGTAACGGCGACCAGACTCAGCCGACACGAACGATATCGCACCAAGTATTCTACCCCGCACCCGCAGCGGCACAATCATCACAGACTTGAAACCCACATTTCGCAGAATCTTTAAATGTTCCGCATCGCGGGCGCTTGCTACTATCTGCGAATCCAAAATTTCGGGATAATATTCCGGCTGACCAGTCCGCAACACGTTCCCTACACCTTGGGGAGCATTTAAGTTAGTTGGATAGCGCTGCTGTAGTTCGCTTGCCCACTCCACCTTTGCCGGATCTATATGGGCAGTCGCCAGCCGCTGTAGCGAACCATCCTCATCAAGAATATCAACTACGCACCAGTCGGCAAGGTGAGGAACTGCCAAATGAGCTACGCGCTCCAGTGTAGTTTGGTAGTCAAGTGAGGAAGCAAGCAGGGCACTAGACTCAGCCAGAAAACGCGATCGCGCCTCTAAAAGCACTCGTTCAGTTACATCCACAACGTAAACCAAAACCCCCTCCACACTGTTGTTTTGATTTAGCGTCGGTAGGTAGTACACATAGTAGTAACCGGGGCTGCGATCGTCTCTGCCTGGAACGTTAACCGCAAGATTGGGCGAGATGAACGGTGTCCCAGTAGCGTACAAATTATGGAATACCTCAACTAATTCCGGGTCAGACTCTCCAAAAATTTCGGGTATAGCATTGCCCAAATGCTGTTCGCGGCTCAAACCATTAATTTCTGCAAGCGCCTCATTAATCGCCACGAACCGCTGTTCAGAGTCCAAAAAGCCTATACCAATTGGCGAAGTTTCAAAAATTGCTGTTAACTGCCGTTGCGCTACCTCTGCTTGCGCCCTTGCTGTCTGTTCTCGCACCAAGAGTTGCTCGCGGTCTTCCTCAACTGCCTTTTGCTCAGTTATGTCTATAGTTGCGCCGAGCATTCGCACAGCCTTTCCGTTCGCATCATAGATCGCACGCCCGTTAGCCGAAATCCAGCGAACCGCACCACTCGGCTGAACGATACGAATTTCAAGTAGGAATGGTGATTTCTCCTCAATTGCCTTCTGTATAGTTTCAGCAACTCGGTGCCGATCCTCTGGATAAACAAGATAGGCGTAGTCTTCGAGTTTGCCGGAAAAAGTCCCAGGAGTTAGCCCGTGAAACTCATATATGCGTTCCGACCAATTTATGCGATCGCCGGATATGTCCCAGTCCCACACTCCAGCTTTGCCAGCATCCAGAGCCAATCGCAGTCGCTCCTCGCTTTGGCGTAATATTTCCTCTGCCTGTTTGCGATCGTTGACGTTGCGGAAATACAGTGACAACCCGGCTTCAGAAGGGTAGGCGCGGACTGCAAACCAAGCCTCGAACGGAGGGTAGTAATCTTCCAGTTCTTGCACCACTCTAGAAGCAACCGCTTGCTGATAAAGTTTTCCAAAGCTGGTGCTGCTGAGTTCTGGAAACTCTTGCCAGAGATTCTTGCCAACAAGTTCTGCTGGCGAACGTCCCAGCGTCCGCGCTCCCTCTTGGTTAAGGTAGGTGAAGCGCCACTCGCGATCGAAAGCGAGAAAGCCATCGGTGATGCTTTCGAGAATCTTGGAGATTTGCTCTCGCGCTGCCTCGCGTTCTGTTTCCGCCTGCTTGCGTTCGCTTATGTCAGCAAGGATCGACATACAGCTAATGTTGCCTTTGGCATCGCGCAACGGTGCTGCCCACAAGCTGATGTCGATCGATTCTCCATTTTTCTTTTGACGACGTGCCTCTACACCAGTTAAAATTTGGCCTTTGCGGATAGCATCAAGGTGCGCCAGGAACTCGTCTCGTTTATCTTCAGGGACGCAAGGAATAAACGTCGAGAGTGCCTCTCGCTCAGTCCAGCCAAAAATCTTTTCCGCCGCTGGATTCCACATCTTCACCTTGCCATCGAGAGCAAAGACGGTAATCGCCAGAGGGCAGGCTTGAATTAAAGCCTGAAGCGTCTGGTTTGTTTCTTGCAACTCTTCTTCTACTTGCTTGGTACTTGTGATGTCTGTGTGTACCCCCACCCACTCGCGGATGCTGCCATCTGGCTCCAATACAGGTACGCCACGAACGCTCATGTACCTGTACTCGCCATCTTTGCGCCGCAGGCGATGCTCTACTTGATAGAAGGTGCGATCGCTAAGTGCGGCTGACCATGCTTGCGCGGTATGAGTGCGATCGTCTGGGTGGACGGCGTTGAGCCAGCCCCACCCTTTTAGCTCGTCGTAGCTTTGCCCTGTAAACTCGCTCCACCCTGGTTGAGGGGTGACAATTTCACCTTCAGCTTTGGTATCCCAGATAATTTGGGCGCTAGCTTCGACCAACGAGCGGTAGCGCTCCTCGCTCTTGCGGAGTTCATCCTGAACGAAGACGCGATCGCTGATATCCTTAACTAAAGCAACAAACCCTTCAACAACCCCATCTTCTGCAAAACGAGGTACATAAGTGGCGCGGATGTAACGTGTCTCGCCCTTTTTGTAAGTTACGCTGCTTTCATAAGTTACTTCTTGTCCTGCTAAGGCTGCTTCAATGTAGGGACGCACGCTTTCATACGCTGTCTTGCCCACTACTTCTTCGAGATGTTTGCCATAGAATTGGGAAGGTGTTGAGCCGAACCAATCTTGAAACGCTTTATTGTTGAAGCGATAACGTTGCTGTGCATCGATATAGGCAACCAATACAGGTACGGCATCTATAATTGCTAGCAGATCGTTTTCTCCATTAGGTAATTGAGCGATCGCCAAGCACAACTCTCTTCCCTCTTTCTGCTCATCAGCCACTTGCACTACACATTCTTTCTCCTGTGCAAATGGCTCCTTGGTTTCCGCCTCTAAGCTTCGAGCATAAAGTTCAACTATCTCCGACCTAGACAGCCCTTTTGTTTTAGCAAATTCATCTAGGGTGTTCCAAGCCGTTTCCGTTAAAGATAAGTTGACACGTTTTTTAGATTCGCCTTCCCAATTATTAATAAATTTTCCCATTATGCTGCGTTTCATCTGCACTCAACCTTATACGCAAACGGCTGGCTGTATTCAGTATCCTGTTCCAAGATATAGGATGAAATCTGTCTTAGGAAGGAGCCGCATTGAACCAACCTAAATTTAGCGATTTGTTAGAAAAACACCTTATAATATTTGGGATGCGGGAAGGGGGATAATAATAAACTTGCTTATAGCAAAGTTTATAAATTTAATTTGGGTAAGTTTAAAACAAAAAGATATTATCCAGAGAAAACATTACGGATAAAGTATTAAAAATATGTTTCTCTGCGTAAGTTAAATAAAGTAGATGCAAGGTAGACAGCGCCTACCTAAGTTTTCTTATTAAAATAAAATTGTCCAACCTGCGTTTTTCGCTTGGCTTTTAGTGTAAGAGACTCCGTGAATTTTCAGCCCTTTATCATCTAGAAGAGTGATAATTCCGCCATCATTGGATAGCTGAAGGTTATCTCCACTCAAAGGTATCCTGACAAACGCACCAGGAGGAAGAATAGTCCCATCAAGGGATCGTTTGTGCTTAAATTTATCAGCGATCGCCCAACCAGTCAGATTTATACTATTAGGGGAAGTATTAATTAAAGTCACTGACTCTTTACCAACATCATCACCAATAGGATTCACCATAGCTGCAATGATACGCACCCCCGCCGTGTCTCTTGAAATCGCCGCATCATCTAGTTGATGTCCGGTAACATCATCAGTATGTAAAGCTTGCGACTGAAAAGCTAGAAATACAGCAACCCATTGATTGCGCGAGGGAAAATTAATCAGCAAACCCCCATCTTGCCAAACACCATTGTCCCCTCTAAATTCTTTGCTATTACCCTGATTCATATGAATATTGTGGATGCCATTACCAGGGAGAAAGTGAAAAACTTTGTCAGGTATATTTTTATCTGGCCCCCACTTTTGTCCATACGCATAGAGGACAGCATCCCTTTCGCTAATTGCTCGTTGAATATAAACATCTAACAACTCGTTGAGGTCATTTTCTGGCCCTTGAACCTCAAACGGTAACGGCTTCATATTTTGGACATCAAACATATTGCCTCGAATGAAGTCTAACGCAAGTCCTCCCGGCTTGCTATCCAAATTATTGAATCCGAAGCCTAATTGAGTTAATTCCTGAGTAATAGGGTGCTGAAAATTGTTATTTACGAAGTACAGCAACTCAGATGGACTTTGTTTTGATTGTACGTTTATGTCAATGCGATAGTTAAACTTACCCTCAGTCACAAGCACCTGGTAATGAGGATTAGACTTTTCACCGGGTTTGCTGTCTTCTACCCTACACTTCAAAACACCGTACATTTTTAAAGGCATATGGTTTTCTCTTTATTCAGACGATTACTTTAGGGCACTTAGCCACATGGCGATACTGGTGAGTGCAGATATGCAATATTTTTGCATGGAAGTGCGAAAATAATCCGGATAAAATATATTTTATCCGAAATAATTTAATGCTAGTGAATTGTTATCTAGTAACAATAATATTGCGTGTATCTCGATACATACAAATTTTATTAAAATCACCCTTAACGGCTTGAAGAGTATTTCTTACTCATCCTACCTTGGTGCTAAAGCGCCAAGGGATAGGAAAGATACGGCATTAATTTTCATTACAGTTGCAGGGCGGGTATCTGTAATGGTTGCCGTTTTAATGCAAATTATTGATTGCTATTTATAATAATTATGCTTTAATTTAATAGTTTATATCGTTCTGTTTAATTAATTTATCACGAACTTCTAAATAAAGCAGTATTTATATTCGCCCCAAATCTAGCTGAGTTATTATAATAAATTAGTCATTCCTTATACTAACTTTAGCATAGTGTTATTGTTAATATTTTGGGGTATATTACAGCAATGTCACCAGTGTGCTATAGCGTTTGGCAATACTAAAACAAGATATTATTTAAAATATTAACTAGCTAGTAATTAGGGGAGAATCAAAGCGATCGCAGTAATTATAAAGGCGTGATATCGCTGCCATAACGATGTTCAATTTGGGATTTTATAAGAAAATTTTTATAGCATTTGTAAAAGTTATTTTTAATCTATAAACAAAATATTAATAATAAAAATCTTGGCAAGGGTTTGTGTTGTAATAACTTCATATAGTATATGCAAACCTAAATTTGCTCATACTTCAGCAAGGCGAAAGTTATTACGCCTACAGGTAGAATGGACAACAAAGCAAGCAATGGCAAAATTTATAGGAGCCACCGAAACAAAAAAAGCGATCGCGCTTTTGCTAACAAAGCGTGCAAAGCCCTCGGTAGGGAGTTTGTTCGCACCGAAAATAGGATCGCATACTGCCATTGCGATCGCAGTAAACTTAATGCAGCTACTCTAAAAACCGGATTTCTCGAATATAACCCCTCTGCATCAATTAGATTTCCGGACATCTGCCAAAAGAGCTAAAATTATCTGAATATATTTTCCTACATCTGGGTTGCATTTCTGATATTTTTGTCGTTTAAATTTTGGCAGTGGTGTACGCGCCTTAGCATTGGGAATAATAAGTCAAGAACAGCAAGTATTTTACTAGCAGGTGCCGGAGGAAGGAATTGGAAGCTTTTGATGCAGACTTAACTAGGGTAAGACTAATTCGGGCAAGTTTAAACAATAAGCGCCCAAATGGCTACGATCCGAAAGCAGCCAAACTAGGCGCATCAGATCTCACAGAAGGCGACCTGAGCGCAGGTGAACTCAAAGGCCAAAACCTAAGAGGAGCCAAGCTGAGGGGAGCAAATCTGAGCGAGACGAACCTTGCCTATGCAGAACTGATTGAAGCAGACCTGACTGAGGCAAATCTCAGTAAGTCAAACCTCAGCGGAGCTTGCCTAAATTTGGCACACCTGAATAGAGCCAACCTCAGTGGAGCGGATTTGAGGTGGGCAAATTTGGTAGGAGCAGATTTGAGTTCAGCCGACTTGAAAGGAGCAAACCTAAAAAAGGCGACTCTCGTTTGCACCAACCTCCAAAACGCCAACTTGAGTGGAGCCATTTTAGTTGGAACAGACTTGAGTGCAACCGAACTGCATGGAGCCATTCTGGAAAAGGTTGTTTACAATAACACAACTCTTTTTCCTGAAGGCTTTGACCCAAAGGAAGCTGGGGCTTACTTAATTGCACCTCAAGTATCGCTTCCAGGAGTCAATCTAAGTGAAGCAGATCTAAGTGGTGTCGATCTCAAATCAGTCGATCTAAGTTCTGCCAACCTAAGAAAGGCTAACCTTACCGGAGCCAACCTGGGCCTTGCTAATATGTCTGGAGCCAATCTCCTTGGCGCAGACATGACTAAAGCTAGTCTAAGGGGGATTGTTCTGCAAAAAGCTGTCTACAATCACGAAACGGTGTTTCCTGACGGCTTTGACCCCAGGCAAGCTGGAGCTTACTTGATTGGCCCGCGTATATCCCTTCCAGGGATTAACCTGAGTAGAGTCGATCTGACTGGAGCAGACTTGAGGGGAAGCGACTTAAGAGAAGCTAATTTCCGTAGAGCCAACCTGAGCGAGACAGACCTGACCAAGGCGAACATGAAAAAGGCTGACTTGGATAGCGCAACTCTAACAGGAGCTGACTTGAGAGAGGTAGACCTGACGGGAGCCAGCTTGAATGAAGCTAATCTAGCTTTAGCGGATCTCAGAGGGGTAGATCTGACGAAAGCAAGCCTTAGAGGAGCCAATTTTAGTGGAGCTGACTTGAGAGGGGTAGACCTGACCAAGGCCGATTTGCATCATGTCAATTTTAATAATGCTGACCTTAGACAAGTAGATCTGACCAGAGCCGACTTGAGAGGCGCTAATTTAGTTGGAGCAGATTTGAGGGGGGTGGATCTAAAGACAGTACAACTGCAAGGTGCTGACCTGACTGGGGCAGATCTTACAGGAGCCAGCTTACCCGACGGAAGCAACTTCAACTGTGCGAAGCGGTTGGATGAAGCTATTGGGCACATCCATAAATTTCATGCGACTTAAGAAAGCTGCTGCGGCTTGACAACCAGATATGACGATATCCCCGCACGCCAAGGTATGCAGACTACAGCAGCAAGATCGCGATCGCTTGGCGCAAGGGTGCAGGGAAATCGACTAAAAAACTAATTTATTTGCGTTTGGTAGTCCAAACCGTAGTAAACATCATTAGCAACGCGCCGATAAAAATAGCGATCGCTAAGCCGCCTGCCACGTAATTCATCCACTCCATATTTTCCATATTTTCCATGTAATCCCCCTATATCTAATCCCCGTAATAAATTATAAGTCTTGCAAAGGCTGAACACAAATAAACCTAGCAGACCAGTGTCTGCTAGGTTTATTCAAAAGCAACTTTTTACAAAGAAAAACTAAGCTTTGTCAATTATCTCTTTTGCTTTATCTTTAAGGTCTTCTCTCAGATGAATTCCCGCTGCTTCATCCTGCTTGGCTTGCCCTTCTAACTTGTCTTTCTGGCTGCCAGTCAGTTCGCTTACGCTTTCTTGAATCTTGCCTTCAATATTTTTGGCAACCGCTGCCGCCCTATCTTCAATGCTCATATTGGCTCCAAGGAACAAGGCTTATGGTTTACATCTTTAAGTGTCCAACCTTTCGCTTGTATTACGCATCCATCGCAAGTTACATTTTGCTAGCGGTTCAGGAAGACTAAAGGGAACATTAGATCGCATTTAGAAACCTAATCTATCTAGCAGCATACCTAATAAACTCACCGCAATCTCCAGAAGTGCCACAACTACAATCAAAGAAAGCTTAATAACTCCGAAAACTAAAATCCACGCCATTCCATAGATTCTTGATTCTATCAACACTATTCTTAGGGCACGCAAAGCCAGCCTTGCGATTCTAATCTTCTGACTCAGTTTCAAATCTGCGGCTGTTGGATCTCGATCCAGAATCTTTTTACCTTGTTTTTTCTCATCCCCCGTTATTTGCCTTACTAAATCATCAATTTCTTCAGGCGGAATCTCTACAGATGGACAATTATCATATAGCCAGGTAATGCCACACAGCCTCCCTAATAGAAAATCATGTTCGCGGTAACGTTTATCAAAAAAGCCACCAAATGCCCCTAAGAAATCTGATGCAAGCAGTGCTGCTGCATTACCTGTATTAAGATTCTCTTTGATATATTCAGTTTGTTGCAGTCCTGCGTAAATTTGTTTAAGCTGGGCAAGTTTTGAACCAGGTTCTGCGCGGTCAATTTTGCACAGAATTGCTGGAGTAATCGGGCTAAGATCGATGTGGCGATAAGGTATCGCCTCGTCCAACATTTTTTTGAGCTTGTCTAAATTTGGGGGGCATTCTTTATCAAGTTCCTGTAGCAACTTGTTTTTGGTTTCGGCTATTTGATTTCGTTTTTCTATTTCTCTTAACTGCGTTGCGTCGTATTCTGTCTTCGGTAGTGTTAGTCCGCTGAGTGCAACATCCAGAACCGTAAAGTGGCCTTGCGTTAACCTTGCCGCACTATTTAAACTTTCTACTGGCACTGGCCTAATGTAAACATATACCCTTTCTGGGTTGCTTTCTTTCCTAATTTCTTGCCATTGATTTTGAAATTCTAGAAAGTGCAGTGATTGTTCTTTTTCTGAAAGCAAGGCAGTTTCTAGGTCAATTCCCTTAACGATGGGTAAGTTATCTAATATCCCACCATCAGTATAGAGAAAACTTAAATGAGTATCATCCTTGTGGATATCAGCTAATTGCGGATCGTTACTAAGTATTTTTCTATCGCTGCCTGGAGCAAAGTAATCATCGCTTAAACCTTTTAGGTTGATGCTGGTAATATTGTTTGAAGGATCTAAAATAGGTGGAAAAGCAACAGGAAATGCTCCAGATGCCCGACCGCCATCTACTGCTTTTCTCCACATATCATCTCTTTTTTCAGTATCGAGTCCTGAGTAAAAGAGAAATTGGCGAGTTTCTGCGCTGGTGGTAGTTTTAATATTTTCCCACGCGCCTTTAGAATTTTTGAATTTTACTTCTTTAAGCAGCCCCTGCAAGTTAGTAATAGTCATCAAAAGGGCTAAAGGCTGTGTTTTTGGTGGGATGGCCATAGAGTTGCTAACAAGTTGAGCAATTTTCTCTATTGCAGTTCCTGAAAGCACGCTCAATTTTTTTCTTCGTCGATTTTCTTCTGGGGTAAATGGTATTTTTAAGCTGTCCTTAAAACTATCGATAGTGGCTTGTATGCCATCTTGAAAACTTTTGATAGCTACGGGTAAACTATCGATTAATTCAATGTCAGCTTGTTCAACCCAAGCTTGATACAATATGCTGTTTTGTGCGGGGTCGAGATGTTGTTGACTGCCTGGTTGAGGCAGTTGATCTGTGTCTTTTCTAAGTAAGCTGTAGGCTGCGATCGCTCCCGACATTGCCCCCGCTGAAGCCCCTGTGATAATATCAATAATAATCTTAGGATTTGGCTTTACTGCTTCTTTTGTAAGCTCATAAAACACTCCGGCCATATATGCCCCTAGAGAGATGCCACCAGAGCAGTTGAGTGTTATTAAATGAGGCTTTTGTGTAAAATTTGATTCGCTTGTCATGATTTTATGTTTTGCAGTGCTTACTAAGTAGTTGTTAGTCTGTCCTTTGTCCTTAATCTATTAACCAATGACTGCTAACAGAACTACTAAATTATTGTCTTGTATTACAAGCGCGAAAAAGCCATATCCGGGAAAAGTGCAAAATTTATACAATTTTGCTTTGTCCTTACTAAATATTAAGTCTCCTTGGTAGTAGAATTTTGAGTGGGGAAGCTTTGTCAGTAGGTATCACAACTTCAAGCCCACTCTCATAAACTCAACTGCTGCTGGCGGGAAACCCCAGCATAAAAAAAGAAATGCTATTAGATACAGCATTTCCGGCAATTCACCTTCGATAGTTATATAAATCGGGTGGCTTTACCGAATCAATTTATCAATTCTCATTCCTCAAAAGGTTCTTGGCACTTTCTTTTCGCCTAAAACTTGGGGGTGACTGCCGAGAATTTCATATAAGTCAATTGCTTGCTTCTTTCCTCGCGGGTTTACGCGATCTATCCACCTGTGCTGAAATAATTCCGGTTTACTAAGTTGCGCGATCGCAGCATCGCTGGCAATAATTTGACAGTTGTAAACTTTGGTTAATTCTTCCAGTCGTGCCGCAGTGTTCACCACATCGCCAATCACTGTCGAGTCCATGCGACGATCTGACCCAATAGTGCCAATTATACCCTTACCAGTGTGAACGCCAATCCCAATCTTCACTGGCTCTTGCAGGTTGTACTTGTCCCGCGTAGCGTTAAAATCCATGAGGGTTTGTTGCATCATCAATGCCGCACTAAGCGCATCACCAGCGTGGGTTTCTGTGCGGTCAAACACGGCCAATATAGCATCTCCCAAAAATTTATCAATAAAACCATAATGGGTAGCGATCGCTTCATTCATCAGAGTAAAAAAAGCGTTTATCCAGCGGAAAGTTTCCGATGCATCCTGCGATTCCGCTATCGTAGTATATCCCCTAATATCACAAAATAATATAGTAAGTTCTTCTTCGTTTGCATTACCCAATTTAATTGACTCCACCCCTTTGGGTGCAATCCGTTTGAGAAATTGGTCGGGTACAAATAATCGAAATTTTTCTGAAAGATATTGATTAATATCCCAAGCAGCTGATAATTGCTTCCTGGTTTTTTCTTTTACTTTTTGCTCAACAACTTTAGCAGATTGTTGCGATCGCATTTTGCTCAATCGCAGCACGCTTTCCAGTTTTGTCAGCAGTAAATTGCTCTTAATCGGCTTTGTGAAGTAGTCATCTCCCATCATCTCCAATCCCCGCATTCGGGAATCATCATCATCCAAAGCCGTTAGAAATATCACTGGCACTGTTTGCAGATTTACATCTGCACGCAACCTGCGACAGACTTCAAATCCGTCCATATCAGGCATCATCACATCCAGCAAAATTAAGTCTGGGTTTGACGCCAAAGCCATCTCCAATGCTTCTACCCCAGAACCAGCTGAAAGAGTGGTATAGCCTTTTAATTGCAACAACTCTTCAAGCATGAATAAATTGCTAGGCTCATCATCAACCAGTAGAATGCAGGGCGGATTGTTTGGCATGGGGCTAACGCAATATAAGCAGTTTAAAATAGAAAATAATACCAATACGGCTTCTGCATCTTTCTCAACTAACCAAAGTAATGATGCCAATTGCCGAACGAAGTGGATACGGTTCGGACGACGTATAAGAGACGGACTGGTTACTATAGCGTTGGAAACGATGCCCCTGGATGAATCTTTAGTTTTCTGATTAGCAAGCCGAACCAAAAAAATAACCAAACTCCTCCGCTAGAGGAGCCAGGTGAAAGATGCTTAACACATTGAAACATAGAATTTCTGTGACTGGCAATACACCGCAGATAGAAGGTCTAACCTGCGAGGTAACTTCAGTTATCAACTCTAGGTTAGATATGCGATCGCACTATAGAAATCAGCTTATCGAGATCTAAAGGCTTACTCAAGTACTCTGACGCACCAGCAGCCAAGCAGCGATCGCGATCTCCAGGCATAGCCATAGCTGTAACCGCAATAATCGGCACCTGCTTCCATAAAGCCGAAGCCCTAAGTTGCCGAATAAGCTCAAATCCATCTACATCTGGCAACTGAATATCCATCAAAATCAGATCTGGCAATGATTTAGCCGTCACCAAAGGAGAATGAATCGTCTCCATCATGCTGCGACCGTCATAGATAATTTCTACAGCATAACCTTCCAATTCCATCACCTCAGTAATCAGCACCTGGTTGTAAGGCTGATCCTCCACAACCATAATGCGTTTCGCCTTCTCGGTTGATAGTTGGCTTCCGAACACAGCAGAAGCAGGTCTGTCAGCAGTGGAACTTTGCCGCTGCGATAACTCCTCGCGCATCTCCGTAAGAGGCAGCCAGACCTTAAACGTACTGCCTTGATTTTCCACTGATTCCAAAGAAACAGTACCGCCGTGAAGTTCCGCCAGCCGCTTGGTGAGTGCCAGACCCAAGCCCGTACCTTCATGCCGACGAGTTAACGAAGAGTCCACCTGCTGGAAAGGCCGAAACAGCAAATGCAGCTTATCTGTGGGAATTCCAATGCCAGTGTCTTGTACTTCTAGACAAAGATAAGGTGTAGTGGCATTGACGGGGCTGCGGTCTGGTCGCAGTTCTCCGGCCAACTGGCTCCCGTAAGCCAGCCGCCCAGTTAATTTGATCTTTCCTTCCTCTGGGGTAAATTTAACCGCATTGGAGAGGAGGTTAATCAAGATTTGGCGCACTCGACGTTCATCGAGAGACGCCTGCTGTAAGCGATAATCAATTTCCAGCGAAAGTGCCAACCGCTTTTTATCAGCACGCGGTTGAATCATTTTGAGGGACTCTGAACAAAGGGTCTGGATCGAGACTGGTTCCAAGTCAAGTTCTGCCTTACCAGCTTCAATTTTCGACAAATCCAAAATGTCGTTAATTAGCTGTAACAAGTGTTGCCCGCTACGTTCCATTGCCTGGACATAGCTTACCTGGCGTTTGGTTAAAGGGCCTGCCAGTTCTCGCAACAGCAGGTCAGAAAACCCCAATACGCTGTTGAGGGGCGTTCGCAGTTCGTGGGACATAGAAGCGAGGAATTCCGACTTTAGCTGAGAAGCTTTCTCTAAATTCTCGTTGACGTGGCGCAGATGTTCTTGAGCTTGGGCGCGTTCTATCGCGACGCCCAGCGTCCGACAGGCAGCCAATAGCATATCCTGTTGCGGGGCCTCCTGAAGTTTCTTGTTGCATCTGCTTTCCAGGGTAAGCACTCCAATAATTTTGCCGTTGGCGGCAGGAATGGGAAAGATGCCCAGCTGACCGATTCCTGGGTGGCGAAAACCAGGCACTGAGTTGGGATGTGTTTGATAATCGTCAACAAACAGGGGCTTACCCGTTTCTACAACTTGCCAGAGTAATCCTTGACCGTAGGGGATACCTTGACTTAGAACAGCTTGCATGTGTTCTATTGCTGGTATGCCGTAGGTGGCAATAAACTCGCTGGAGATCTGATTTGTTAGAAACTTAGCTTGGGCGTCGAATCCCTCACCTCTAATTACTTTGACATCGCCGAAGGCTGCACCCATAACCTGTACGAGGTAGGTAAGCGCAAATTCTCCAATTTCCTTGAGTTCAGTGGCGGGTTGCAGCCGTTCCATTAAACTCAGTAAGAATTTCAGCCGCCTTACCTCGGCGTTCAAATTTGACTGGGTTAGCGAAGCTTCACGAAACGCTTGTTGTCTGGGGGTGACATCCCGGAAGTTGAAGAGGCGTCCGCCATCGCAGGTTACATTTGTGTAAACCTCCAAGCAGATGCCGTTGGTTTGTTCTATATAGGTTGAGATATCGGGGGCATCGGCTTGGTGAAGGGTTGATTTGATGTGTTCGCACTGAGCCTTCGACCAGTAGCCTTGAGCGACGACAGCGGCAAATACATCGTTACAATGTGGCGCGGTGGCTAACCATTCGGGGGTTAGTCCCCATATTTCGGCTAATTTCTGATTGAAGACAACTAGGTGATGGGATTTGTTAAATAGGGCGATCGCGTTATCCACTTGGTTCAGTATCAGTTTTTGCTCGTTTTGTAACTGCTGTAAACGCCGCTCAATCTGCTCTGGTTGCATTGTTTTCATTTTTACTGCCGAAATTTTATGTATTAAAACGGTATATTATTACACCTTCTAGTTTAAATTTTTGCGTTTTATTACGGCCAAAAGTTCAAATCTTCGAGCTGCTAAAAATAGTTATTTCTTTAGTTTAAAAAACTTAACAAATCTTTGTAGTGAGCTACAACCCGATCGTTTGTGATCTCAGACACTTATGGGTATAGATCGAAGTCGTGAAACCTCATGAGCTGTGTACTAGAGGCAGTGTGACTAAGTTAGGAGTAGATCGGCGAGTGCGATCGCATCATCCATTGGTGAGACATGGTGAAATAAAGACCATCTGCCAGAAAACAGAGGAAGTGCTGAAATGGGGGTTGTAATGCAAACTTTAAAGCAGGGATGTGAGGAGCGCAATCTCATGGCAAGGTTGGCGGAGGAACTGGAAAAAGATTGGCGATCGCGGCTGCTGAGCGATTGCCCAGAAGCAAGTCCAGCGACGCAAGAAAGTATCATTCGCTGGTTATTAGGAGAAGATTTAGACCGCTATGAGACACTAACGACCAGCCAAATGGCGATTGCGAGACAAGCGATGGACTATCGCTACAGAATTTTGCGTTCTCGCTACTTAGGAGTGTCACCAGAGCGTGCTTATCGCAATCTGACGGGGAGATTGGGGAGTTTAGTGTTGCTGAGAAATAAAATCCGCACATGGGTAGCACTCAGCCGCGATCGCAGTAGAGCTGTGGGGGATGTCTTGCAAGAAGTAATTCAGGAAATGTTGCAAGGCGATCGCTACATCCAACAGCAAATAAGCTGGATTGCCAAGTGTACCAAAGACGCCCGCCTGCGCGACTCGCTGCTGCTAACCAGCGTCGAGGAATATTGCCTGCGACCGATTCGCAACCAACCGCTGTTGGTATACAGGTTTGTCAATTATCTGCGGCGCAGCCAAAGAGCGGGAATGACCCACGTTCCTGAAGGGGAGCTAGTGCGGATGGTTTCCGAAGAAGTGAACTTAGATGATTCTGACTCACCAATAAGTTTGCTAGATTCCCAAGCACTTACCGATTATCAAGACGATCGAGCTTGGGAAGAACAACAAACACTGCGGAGTACCGTCAAAAACGAATTTGAAACTTATTTAGCACAAAAAGTCAGCGCAGAGGCTGCAACGTGGCTGCGGCTTTACCTGCAAGGCAAGTCGCAAGAGGCGATCGCGGCTGCCCTGAATTTGCCTATCAACCAAGTGTATCGGCTGCGGGAAAAAGTCAGCTACCATGCTATTCGCGTCTTTGCCCTCAAAACTCAGCCGCACTTAGTCGATAGCTGGCTGGAGATATCAGTGCAGGAACACAGCTTGGGGCTGACGCCAAAACAGTGGGAGCAATATAGGGAAACCCTTAGCGAACCGCAACGCCAGCTACTAGATAAGTTAAAAGCAGGAAAAAGTTTAGAAGCGATCGCCCAAGACTTAAACCTGAAAACTCATCAGGTTATGGGCGAATGGAGTAAACTTTACTTAGCAGCTCAAGCTATACGCAGCGCTTCGTGAGCCGATATTGCCTCTTAGAGTAATGTCTTTTGATATGACTTTGGCTCTTAGCTGTTAATCCGCAGCCTGCGCTACAAAGCAGCCCTAGCTGCTAAAAACCCCTTGGTTGCCGTTCTCAAGGCTAATCGCTAATCCATAAAAAAATTAGGGGCTGAGAAAAACTAGCAATATTGGTGGATTTATGCCCGCAAAGCTGCATATTTCCCTCTTAAAAATCGCTCCCAGGGGCATCTAATTAGAGTAAATACCATAGGGAGAATAAGGTAAATGGTGTCCCTACCAGTTAACCCAGCCCAGTCCAAACACAAGGCTAATTTAAAGCAATTCCGTAAGAAGGCGAAAGTAAAAATGCAACCCCCTAGCTGCCCCGTGTCAGGGTGGAAGCCTACTTTTATTCTTTCTTATTACTTTTGGCATTTTAATTTTTATTTTCTCTGGGGCGTGACATATGAATACTGAGCAGATGTTTCGCCTCATTGACAGTATTCTCCCCTTTGAAGCTTGCCTTTACTATCAAATCCTGCCCCTGGCACTCGAAGGCAGTCACCTCAAGTTGGGCATGGTAAATACCAAAGATACCTCCGCATTAGATTACGCGAAGCGCATCTTGGCTTACTTAAACTGTTCGCTTAAACCCGAGCAGATCTCAGTTGAATGCCACCAAACAATGCTTTCAGCTTATTTGAACTATAGCGGCAAGTCTAAAAACGCCCCAAAAGAGACAACCAAACAAGCAAAAAGACCGCCACAAAACGCTCAACCCACTTTAATTGTGGAAAGTCCAGAGCATTTGAGTCGTGCGATGGAATCTCAGATCGACCCGTCGCGGGAGACGCAACACCAGAAAGAAACAAAAATTGATGCAGATCGTACAGATACCCAGCCCCAGCCAGCCCCAGAGCAAAAAACACCTACAGAAAAATCGGATATTCAGAAAATAGGCACTCATCTGCCCTCTTTAGAAGTCCAGGCGCAGCACTTGTCCGATTCGATTCAAGTTCTGGGAACGTTGCCGCCTAAGCAACTACTCCAAGAATTACTAGGTCGGGTATTAATTGAGGGCATTGGTCGGCTTTATTTCGAGCGGCAGGAATCTCAAGGCCGCATACTGTGGAGCCAAAATGGTGTTTTGCAGTCAGTGTTAGAAAACTTACCCCTGTCAGTCTTACAGGGTGTAATGAACGAGCTAAAGCGGATGGCGCATATGTCGTTAATCCCGGTCGAAAAACCCACACAGGTAGAAATTGAGCGACGCTATCAGCAAAACCGTCTATTGCTGTGCTTGCGGGTAATGCCAGGTAAGTATGGAGAAGAGGCAACGTTACAAGTGATACGAGGAGCTGCTTTGAAGTTTTATCAGCAGCAACAGATAGACAGACTCAGCCGGGATGCGCTAAGTCTGGCTCAACAGTTGCAGCGTAAAGTGCATGAGATACGCGATCGCACGAGGCTCACTCCCGGTGATTTAAAGTCTCTTCCAGCGCTCAACCAAATGCTAGACAGCCTAGACCAACAGTTGGCAGCCATCAGGAACGAAGTTGCAAAACATTAACAACAATGGTTGACGACTGCTTTCGCCTGTCTGTGTTCTAATAGAACCGTAGAAGGTTCTCAGGCTGGGCTAAAAGTCGCATAAAAGATGAAAAATGAACGATGATTAAAAGGCAAGGGGTTGAAGATTACTGCCAAAAACCCCGGCAGCAACACTAGAAACCTAAAGTTCATAATGCACTAACCCATCGCTAGCTCTTTCCTGCCGCAAGGTAAGCGCTGATGTGACATGCGATCGCCTACCCTAAAAAACTTAATACTTCATACTTGCTTAACACTTCATACTTTACACCTTATAGTTCACAATTGCCGAGTATCTTCCATGCACACTAAAACTTTTAGCGAGCTTTTCCCTCTGTTTAATACTGCCGACGCAGAGACATTGGAATGGCTCCTATCTGTTGCCGTCGAACACGAATATCCAGAAGCCAGAGCAGTCTTGATGGAAGATGCCTGGGGCAACGCCGTTTACTTTGTGGTGTCTGGCTGGGTTAAAGTCCGTCGTCTTGTAGGTGATGATGTCGTTACACTAGCTATCTTGGGCAAGGGCGATTTTTTTGGCGAAATGGCCATTCTTGATGAATCCCCCCGCTCAACTGATGTGATTGCCCTCTCAAATGTAAAATTGCTCAGTGTCTCCGCTCAAAGATTTATTCAAACCCTCTTCAAAGACCCCCAGTTGCACCACCGAATGCTGCAACTCATGGTGCGACGCCTGCGCCAAATCAATCAACGCCTTCAACGTCGCCAGCAGCCCCCAGCGGTCAAATTAGCTAATACCCTCGTTTCTCTTGGAGAAAACTACGGCCACGTAACCCAGAATGGGATAGAAATCTTCAACATCCCCTATAAAGATTTGGCCAACGTCACGGATATTAGCATCGATGAAACAGCAAAAATTATGGAAAAGCTCGATAGTAGAGGCTGGCTCAAGATTGAGCCTGCTCGCGAGATAATCCATCTGATCAATTTTAAGCAATTGACCCATCTAGCCAGGGGAGTTTAGCCCGACGGTAGGCACGCGATTTAGACTTGAGACATTAGACTGTTCATAGTTAATAGTCCAGGGCAGCAAAAACCGTTGTAATGCTGCCCTAGTCCCTAGTCACTAGCGATCGCCCCTTCCATGACTGAAGCAACAGCTATTCGCCCCGCTAATCTATCTAACACCGCCCCGGCGATTCATTACCAAGTCGCCATGCCCCAGCCAGAATCCCACTTATTTGAAGTGGAGTTACGGGTAGAAAATTGGCAGAACGCAGTTTTAGATTTAAAAATGCCCGTTTGGACTCCTGGCTCTTATCTAGTGCGGGAATATTCCAAACATCTGCAAAACTTCTCATCCACTTCTAGCGATGGGGAATCTTTAAACTGGCAAAAATTGAGCAAAAATCACTGGCAGTTACAAACTGCTGGCAGATCAGAAATAACGGTGCGTTACCGCATATTTGCTAACGAGCTGACGGTGCGGACTAACCATCTGGATTCAACTCACGGCTATTTCAATGGCGCTGCCCTGTTCTTTTTTATACCGGGTTTAGAGCAACAACCCATCCGCGTGAAAATTGTGCCACCCCGACCCGAGTGGCGCGTCACAACACCCTTACCGCAGGTGTCAGGAGAAGCAAACACCTTTTATGCGACGGATTTTGACACGCTAGTAGATAGCCCGTTTGAAATTGGTATCCACCAATTGTATGACTTTGAGATATTAGGAAAACCTCATCAGTTAGCAATCTGGGGAGAAGGTAACGCTGATGCACAGCGGATAATTCCAGATATCCAGAAAATCGTGCAAATAGAAGCCGAGATGTTTGAAGGACTGCCTTATGACAGGTATGTTTTTCTGTTGCATCTGGCATCTCAGGGCGCTGGTGGTTTGGAACACAAAAACTGTTGTACGTTAAATTACTCGCGCTTAGGCTTTCGGGCGAAGGATAAATACAATCAGTTTATGGAGTTGGTGGCGCACGAGTTCTTTCACTTGTGGAATGTCAAGCGCATCCGCCCTAAAGCATTAGAGGTGTTTGATTACGAAAACGAAAATTACACTCCCTCTCTGTGGTTTTCCGAGGGGGCCACAAGTTACTATGACTTGCTGATTCCGCTGCGGGCTGGTATTTATGATACCAAGACATTTTTGGCTAATTTGGGTAAAGAACTGACTCGCTTTCTTACAACGCCAGGGCGGTTAGTGCAGCCAGTAAGCGAGTCGAGTTTTGATGCGTGGATTAAGCTATATCGACCTGATGCAAATAGCGGCAATTCGCAAATTTCTTATTACGTGAAAGGGGAATTAATTTCTTTGTTGCTGGATTTGCTGATTAGAGCGCGTCATGAAAATAAGCGATCGCTCGATGATGTCATGCGCCAAATGTGGCAGCAATTTGGTAAAGAGGAAATCGGTTTTACTCCAGAACAGTTGCAACAGATAATTGAATCTGTTGCTGGCGATGATTTAAGCGACTTCTTTAAGCGGTACGTTGATGGGACTGAAGAGTTGCCTTTTGAGGAATACTTGGAACCCTTTGGCTTGCGGCTGGAACCGGAAATAGAAGAGGATCTACCACCCTATTTAGGCATAACTGTTAAATCACAAAACGGGCGCGAGATAATTCAGTTTGTTGAATATAGTTCTCCAGCGCAACTAGCGGGAATTGATGCTAATGATGAGTTGCTGGCGATTAATGGGATACGGGTGAGTGCAGAACAGTTGAGCGATCGCTTGAAAGATTACCAACCTGGAAACGCGATCGCTGTCTCAATTTTCCATCAAGATCAACTCCGCACCTGCAATGTAACTTTAGACGAACCCCGCCCCACCCGCTATCAAGTTGTGCTGCTGGAAAATCCCTCCGACGCCCAGAAACAAAACCTAACTGGGTGGTTGGGTAGTTATTAGTTATAAATGGGTATTTTGTAAAAGTTAGGAGGTGTAATCTTCTTGGTTGGAAGCACTTGGGATGAGGTTGAGGAGATATTTTCCTAACTTTTCTTGACACTTGCATAACCCAAACATAACCCCCAGCCCCTCTCTTGAAAAGTCTGAGTGGCTGGAGGTTATGTCAACAACTTTAAACAATATTAACTGGACAATGGGAGAGAAATATGTAAAGTTGTTTGTACGCTGGGGAGACTTTCGATAGTCAATTCTCCTCCATGTAATTCAGCCAAGCGTTGAACAATAGCTAGCCCTAAGCCTGAACCTTGCTGTTCGTAGAGTTTGCGCTCAAATTGCATACAGGCTCCTACTTTGGCGATTTGTTCGGCGTTCATACCCCGTCCGCGATCGCTCACGTATATATTAAATGTATTGTTCTGACAAATACTTTTGACGTAAACTGAGGTTGCAGTTGCAGAAAATTTGAAGGCATTATCAATTAATTCTTCAACAATCTTCCTCAGTTTGTCTTCGGAGATTTGAACAGTTGCATCCTGCAATTCTAATGACAAATCTGCTTCTCTACCAACATCTTTAGCTTTTTTGCGAGCAACTTCTGCGATCGCTTTCTGCGGATTCTTCGTTTGACTATTCCGCAGTTCCTCAACTCGCTCCGGCTTACTTGCCATTAATTCAAGATCTGCATATAGGAGAAAATTCAGGATCAGCCTGTTTAAACGGATCGCCGAAGAATTAATATCTGAAAGCATTTCCACAACTTCTTCTTTTTCCATCAAATCATATGATTCGATAAGAAGTTCTGAAAATGCCATAATCCCATTGAGGGGGGTACGCAATTCGTGGGGAAGTGACTTGACGATATTACTCCGCAACTCCTCCAGCTTTTCTTGGGATTGTCTATCCCCGGCTACCTTTTTTGCTAATCGAGTGGTGATAGCTCCCAGCAGTTCTTTTACGGTAAACGGCTTGGTGAGATAATCATCTGCTCCCAGTTCCATACCTTGACGCAAATCTGCTTTGCTAGCTTTGGCGGTGAGAAAAATAAAGGGAATCATCGCCGTTGCGGGGTTTTGGCGCAAGGCGGTAATTACGCCATAACCATCGAGTTCAGGCATCATTACATCGCAAATAATCAAGTCAGGTTTGTAAGACTGAGCTAATTGGACGCCGATTTGGCCGTTTTCTGCACCAAGGGCAGCGAAATTCTCACTATCAAGCATTTCTAAAATAATCTCTCTAAGATCTTCTTGATCTTCGATTACTAAAATTTTTGTCATAGTTTTGTATCTATTTATTCAATGGAAGAGTGACAGTAAATGTTGTACCCCTATCAATTTCGCTTGTAACCGCGATCGCTCCACCGTGTAACTCTACAGAATTTTTTACAATTGCCAGTCCTAGTCCAGTCCCAGAAATTTTGCCAACATTTTTAGCCCGATAAAATGACTCAAATAGCCTTGGTAAATCTTCTGCGGCCATGCCGATTCCTCGATCTTTTATCTGGAAAACTGCGCTGCCATCCCCACAAGATAACTCAAAATCAATGACACCGCCTTGGGGTGAATACTTAATAGCATTCGTGAGTAAATTTGTGAGTATGTGCCGCAGCAGCTTTTCATCCATGCAAGCATCGCTGCACGTACCTCGAACCGTAAATTCAATTTTATGCTGGCTGCCACTTGTAAGTTGCAGTTCTTCGACCACGACAAGGCAGAATTGCACTAAATCGATCGGGGAAGGCTTAAATTCTACTTTTCGCGCTTCTGCTTTGCCAATCAGCATCACATCTTCTAATAACTGAACTAAATGTTTTACGTTAGATTGAATGCGAAGGATATAGTTGAGCTTTTTCTCCTCTGGCCATTTGTGGCCATAATGTTCTAGTAATTCGGCAGAACCCAGAATTGCCGTCAGCGGAGTGCGAAACTCGTGAGAAGTCATAGAAATAAACCGGGATTTGAGTTCCCCCAGTTCTTTTTCTTTTTCTAGTGCTTTAATAACTTCTTCTTCGGTTCGCTTGCGCTGAATGAATAAGCCCAATTCAGTCGAAGCTGAAATAAGTTCAATCAGACGTCGATCTTCTTCGCGAGATTCAAACATATAGAAAACGAGGACTGCCAGGACACTATCATTAGCAACAATAGGAATTGCTAGTGCGGCTTTTAGTCCAGCTTTGAGTGCTAAATGTACGCGCGGATAAACTTGCTTGGACTCAATAGAAACATCTCGTCGCCACTCTGGTTCTTGCGATACCCAGACGCGACCGGGCATTCCAACGCCTGGTGCAAATGTCACCTCTTCGCTCAGTCTTCGGAATTCGTGTAAAAGATCGCTGCGGGTGTACCAAGCTGGGCTGCATTCGAGAACGGTGCCATCGGGGCGCGGAATCCAGGCTTCTCCAAAATCCCACCCTGTAGCTTCGCAAACTTTCTCTAGGGCAATTCGCAACGCAGCGTGAAAGTCTTCGGAATCAAAAACCGCTTTCGTTATTATTTGTAAGAAACGGACTTCCTCCTCGGTTTGCTTGCGCTTGGTAATATCCTCTGCAAGACCGACGATGCGTGAAATTTCTCCTGCTTCGTTTGTAACGGGAAAAGCGCGATCGCGTATCCAGCAAATCGTACCGTCCTTGCGTACAATTCGATACTCCTCGTCGTAGCCGCCACGAACCTGTGTCTCTAGAGCAGCTATCAGGCGCTCCCGATCTTCGCGATGGATAGCATTCATCCAAGAGCTAGGCTGCTCGTACAGACTCTCGCAGCTGTAGCCCCATATCTTTTCATATGCAGAACTGACGTAAAGGACCTGGGTGCGATCTGGAGAAGCTATCCAAAAGACTTCATGGATAGTTTCTGCCATCTGGCGGAACCGCTCCTCGCTTTCGCGCAGTGCTTCTTCTGCCTGCTTTCGCTCGGTTATATCAATTGCTACTGAAACAGCCGCGCTGCCTTGCTGATACTTTTGAGCGACGATTAAGTAATCTCTAATAGAGTTATTAACTTTAGTTTGTATGACTTGACTTGCTGCTAGATCCTGGCTGGTAAGAAACTGATGCATAAATCCAGCACACTCAGATTTTTTTTCTAAAAAGTCCAAAGTTTGACCGACAAAGGCATCTGGAGATAAGTTATAGCTGGCAGCAAGATGTCGATTGACACCCTTGTATCGCAGATCTGAACCAATCCAAGAAACAAACCCAGGTACAGCATCCAAGACGGCTTGGAGGTGTTCTTTAGCCTGTTGCAGTTCCTCCTCAGCTACTTTTCTTTCAGTGATATCTGTTTGAATGCCAATATATTGGCTGAGATTGCCAGCAGCATCATACATCGGCGCAATGCTTAATTCATTCCAGAACAGAGTGCCATCTTTGCGGTAGTTGCGTAAAACAACGGTGCAGTCTTTAGCTTCTTGAAGCGCATCCCTTAGCTTGGTTAACTCTGGTTGATGGCGATCGCCGCTTTGAAGAAATCGGCAGTTTCGTCCCAGTACTTCTTCGGCTTTGTACCCAGTCATCCGCTCAAAGGCAGGATTCACGTAGATCATGGGCAAATCGGGCACTCTGGCATCACAAATAACAATGCCGTTGCTGCTAGCTGCGATCGCCCGATCGCGCAGTCGCAATGTTTCTTCTGCCTGCTTGCGAGCAGTTATATCCCGACAGACACATATCATTCCACCATCTGAAATTAAGGTAAGGGAAATTTCCACAGGAAATGTAGTGCCATCCCGTTTTTGGCCAAGTGCTTCTCCTTGCCAGTTACCCTTTTCTAAGAGGTTGGGAAAAATATCGCTTTCAATTCTCTCTAGTTCGTCTTGATGGTATAAATCTTTCCAAGCTTTGCCAATCATTTCCTCCGCATTGCCGTAGCCAAATGTTTGGACGTGCGAATCATTCAGATAGATATATTCAACATTTTTATTAAGAATGGCAATACCATCTGTTGCAGCTTCCACAGCAGCTAACTGTCGCCGCAAAGTTTTCTCTGCCTGCTTGCGCGATGTAATGTCTTCTGAAATACCCAACAAATATTCCGGTTTTCCTGTGGCGTCGAAAATCGGTATCTTTTTGGTATGCAGTAGCCTTCTGCCTTTATGGCTTGTTTGTATAGGTTCTTCGGGTATATCTAAAAATTTCCCGTTTGACAATACTTCCCGATCTTTAGCGGTGAAAAAATCAGCTACCTCTTGAGGAAAAAAGTCGCGATCGCTCTTGCCAACTATCTCTTCTTTGGAAAAACCAAATAGGTCTTCAGCTGCTTTGTTGACGCTGACAAACTTAAGTTCGTCCGCACCTTTGACAAAAATTGTATGGGGAATGTTTTCAACGATGGAGTTTAGGAAGTTTTGAGTGCGCCGCATGTCTTCTTCAGCTTGCTTGCGCTTGCTGATATCTTCAAAATAAACTGACAGGCCATCTTTAGAAGGATAAGCATGGACGGCAAACCAGGTGTTGAGCTGCGGATAAAACTCTTCAAATTCTACGGCAATTTTCTGGGATAAGGCTTTGTTAAATTGCTCGTAAAAGATTAAGCTAACAGCTTCGGGAAACTCGTTCCACAGATTATTACCCAGCAGTTTGTCGCGCGATCGCTGCAAAAGCGGCTCTGATTGTGGGTTCAGATAGGTAAATCGCCACTCGTTGTCTACAGCAAAGAAACCATCGGTGATGCTTTCTAAAATGTTCGTAACTCTGTTTTTCGCTGCCTCCGCTGCGCTCCTTGCTGCCTGCTCTCGTTCGAGGAGTTGCAGTCGCTCTTGTTCTGCCCGCCGACGAGCAGTGATGTTGCGAAATACTAATACCGCTCCATACATTGCCCCATTGCTGCTAAGAATGGGGGCACAATTATGATCGATCGGGATTTGTCTGCCATCTCGTGCGAGCAAGACTGTATTATTAGTTAGTTGTTCAACAACAACTCTTTCTTGCAGCACTTTCCTTATAGGAATTTCAACTTCTTGCCGCGTTTGACCATCGATAGTATAAAAAACTTCATCTATTTTTCTTCCTATAACTTCTTCGGCAAGCCATCCTGTTAGCACTTCTGCCCAAGGATTTATAAAAGTTATGTTTGCTGTTGTATCAGTTGCAATTACAGCGTCACCGATGCTGGAAAGAGTTACTTCTAATAACTCCCTCTGTTCCTGCAATGCCTCCTCGGCTTGCTTGCGTTTAATAACTGTGCGTTGTAACTGAGTGACATGAATTCTTAGCTCTAGTTGGGTTATAACTTGCCGCCCCAAAGCTTTTAGCGCGTCAATCTGCTCATTAGTTAGATCGCGAGGAATTGTGTCAATCGCGCAGAGGGTTCCCACAGGAAACCCTTCGGGTGTAACTAACGGGACTCCTGCATAAAATCGGATCGCTGGGTTAGAAAGTACGAGGGGGTTCGTGGCAAACCGCTCATCTTGTAGAGCATTGGGCACAATGAGCGGTTGATCGGGTCTAAGAAGGGCATGGGCGCAGAACGCTAAATCTCTTGGTGTTTCTGCTGCTTCAATACCAACTTTTGACTTGAACCACTGCCGATTTTCATCAACAAGGCTGACTAAGGCAATGGGAGTGTCGCAAATATAGGAAGCCAAGACAGCCAGATCGTCGAATGCCTCTTCCGCAGGAGTATCCAGAATGTTATAGCGGTGTAGCGCCTTTAGTCTCTCCGTTTCGTTACTAGGCAAGGGTGCTGGATTTGCTTTTGGTGTCGGCGTGCTATCAGAACTAGAAGCGACTGGTTTTCTCTTCCCCCTCTTGAGGTAGTTACGAAAAAACTTAACGCAGCCTAGAGATACTTTACCCAGTTGTCTGTATAGCGATCGCACGATTAAACGCATGACTTTCATATAGGGACTAAATCTGATGTTTTAATTGTAGATTTTGCCTAAACGTACTTATCGATTACTCACTGCACTATCACCATTGCGATATATTGGGTTAGAGATAACTATGCTTTAGAAAGCTTCTTCGCTGCAATTACTCCCCCGTTTTGACTAATTTTCCCTTTTAAAAACAGTAATTAACTCTAAAGATAACAAAAAAAATTTTTATACTTTATATACTTTCTATTTTTATGTTATGCACTAATTGTGCAATACCTTATTTTGCAATATTCATTTAGCATTGGCATCGGTATTATTACTATATAACCACGCAATACTAAAAACACTAAATATAATTAATATTAATGAAATTTTTAAATTTTGGCGTTCCAGCCTTACTAAAATCTTTTAATGGCGGAAGCTTAGATACCAACGAACTAGGATAGAAGGAGGAACTCGCAGGAAGTAGCCAATAATTACTATTTGGTTAATGAAAGTAGTCTTTACTACACCAAGTTTCTGCCAACGACGGGCTGATGTAAGCACAGAGGCGGGGACAATTATAATTCGCCCATTACGTCTGAGGCGAAGCATCAATTCAAAATCTTCCATAATCGGCAAATCGGGGAAGCCGCCGATGTCATGAAATACAGAAGCTTTCAAAAAAATACCTTGGTCGCCGTAGGGTAAGGAAATATTGCGCGATCGCCAATTCACCATTTTTTCCACTAACCGCAGCGATCGCATATTGCCATCAATTCTAAGGGAAAAAGCACCAGCGATCGCTCCAGGTTGAGTCAATGCTAAACGTACCATTGTCTCAAACCCCGTTGGTAAAAACGTATCTGCGTGGAGAAAAAGCAGGATATCCCCAGTAGCCGAAGATGCACCTGCGTTCATTTGATGGGCACGTCCAGGCTTAGCTAACACAACTTTGAATCCCAAAGATGTAGCTATAGCTACCGTTTCATCTTGGCTTCCACCATCTACCACAATTACTTCTATATTTGCGGCATCGCGAAGACTAGCTAATACTAAACTGATGTTAGTAGCTTCATTCAAAACTGGAATAATAATGGAAATTTTTGCTACTTCCATTACTTATAAATCAGTTTTGAGGTCTAAGTTAATTCCATAACCCAAAACTTCTGAAATATCCTCTGGACGGTCAACATCAGCGAGGGGGGGGAGGAATGCAACTGCCAAATTGAGAGAAGTAGCGATCGCCAGAGTTTTTTGCAGCACTTCAGATGTTCCCCAGTTGATTTCTTTAAATAATTCTGGAACCAAACGGCGCAAACCTATTAAATAATAGCCGCCGTCTGTAGCCGGGCCGATAACTAAATCGTACCTGCTTAAATGGTCAAATGCTTGCTCGATTATTTTCGCATTGAGTTTGGGGCAATCTGTACCAATAATAGCCACGCTTTCCATACCGTTATTAAAAGCAGTATGGAAAGCTGACGTTATCCGCCATCCCAAATCACCTTCAGCCTGATTGCGGTAGACAATACCAGAACCCAGCCATTTTTGCATCAGATCTGAATTACCACCTACAAAATGGACTTCAGTTGATAGCGGATAAACTTTTTGGAGTTCTTTAATATTAGCTAGCGTATGTTCCGCCATTTGGCGATGCAGGTTCGTTGCACCTTTTTCACCCAAGGCTGGAATTAATCGCGTCTTCGTTTTTCCTAGTTCTGGATAGCGAGTAAAAACGATCAGGCAGTTCGTACTCATATTTTTGATTTGGGATTTTAGATTATTAGGCTATTAGATTGGACGTGGGTTCATCGACAAGTTAGGTTTTCCGGGGAGACCTGGCGCCGACAGTCCCCTACAAACTTTCTATTTTCCCACGTCCGCGATCGCCCATCTGAAATCATCCCAGCCCCAAACTCATTAGGGCAAAATCTAAAATATATTAGACGCTCATTTCTAACATCCGCTGAATCGGTTGCAGAGCCGCTACTCGCGTTTCTTCCGGCAAAACGATCTCTGGCGCACGATTTTTCATTGCCAAATACAGCTTCTCTAAAGTATTTAACCTCATATGCGGGCACTCATTGCAAGCGCAGTTGTTCATCGGCGGCGCTGGTATAAAGTGCTTTTTAGGTTCGCGCTGCTGCATTTGGTGAATAATTCCTGGCTCGGTAGCAACAATAAATTTATTACTAGAACAAGCTTGCGAATATTTCAGCAGTGCTGTCGTCGAACCAATAAAGTTGGCGTGGCGCAATACGGGAGGTTCGCATTCTGGGTGAGCGATTACTTCTGCTTCTGGGTGTTGTATTTTTAGTTGGATAATTTTCTTTTCAGAGAAGGTTTCATGCACCATGCAGCTACCTTGCCACAACACCAAGTTTCGCCCAGTTTGCTCCATAACGTAACGCCCCAAGTTGCGATCCGGCGC
The DNA here is from genome assembly GCF_014695585.1 of Microcoleus sp. FACHB-831. Lineage (NCBI taxonomy): Bacteria > Bacillati > Cyanobacteriota > Cyanophyceae > Oscillatoriales > Microcoleaceae > Microcoleus > Microcoleus sp. FACHB-831. The sequence goes on from NZ_JACJON010000079.1 coordinate 110,191, forward strand.
AAAGATAATTGGTTGATTTTCTGGAATCTGATTGACAATTTTAACGGCGTTGGAACTGGTACAAATAATATCGCTCATCGCTTTAATGTCAGCGGAGCAGTTGATATAGGAAACAACTAGATGTCCGGGGTGAGCGGCTTTAAAGGCGGCAAATTCTTTTGGGGGACAGGTGTCTGCTAAGGAACAACCAGCATTTAAATCTGGCAGCAGTACAAGCTTATTTGGATTGAGAATTTTGGCAGTTTCTGCCATAAAGTGGACTCCTGCAAAGACGATTACATCTGCATCCGTGTTGGCAGCTTTGCGGGAAAGTTCCAGAGAATCGCCAATATAGTCGGCAATGTCTTGAATATCCGAGTCTTGGTAGTAATGAGCGAGAATAATAGCGTTTAGCTCTTTTTTTAGGGCTTTAATGGCCTCAAATAAATCGTAAGGTAGTCCAGTAGCCGTCTTAGTGATGTCTCTTGGAGTAAGTGCAGTCGTAAACACAAGTTTAGGTTGCGGGGTTAAGAAGGGGTTATCTTGCGAATTATAGTAGATTTTACCAAAAGCTGCACGGCGGGGCGCTTACAAATGTAGGTTGTTGGAAAAGGATTAATGCAGAAGGCATAATCAGCTCATCACCTATGCCCTTGAAGCAAAGCTCAGGACATATTAGAGATAGAAATGTTGAAACAAGGATAAAAAGAGGGATGTCAACTTTTTATAGCTCGACTTTAGAGCAAAAAACCTTCAAGCCCTTGATGGAGAAATGAGAAAAACGGAAGCTAGCCGAATTTTCCGAATTAGTCCTAATACGATTGAACTGTGGCTCAAGCAGAGAAAAGAAACAGGAGATTATCCAGCAAAAGTTTGCTATCAAAAAAGATATACAGCCGCAAATTAGTGACTTACGAAGAGTTAAAGAATATACGATGGATTTTGGCAGTAAAACTCTAGCCGAAATGGCGCAAGCCTAGAGCGGTGAGATTAGCGCCCGCACAACTGGTCCATGCTTGAAAAAACTTGGATTTAAAAAAATTCTGCTTACCTCGAAAGGATGGAGAAAAAAGAATGATGTTCATCCAAGATATCAAGAGCCAAAAGCCATAAACCTACTGTATGTTGAGGAATAAGGCATAGATAGTAGAAAAATTATATTTATGTATGGAGTGGAAAATGACAAAGATTACATAATTTTAAACAACTAAAAAAGGTGCCGTGATTAGTATTACAAATAATTTGCAAATTTATAAATTAACCTTTTAAATAGAAAACTTTTTCTCTTTTAAACTTTTTTTGAGGGATGGTTATCATAAAGACTCATAAACTGAGTTGCATTAAGGCAAATTGTAATTTTAGATAATGTCACTTTTTATAAATAAGAAAAAATTAGAGAATTAATAGAATCAGCCGGATGTAAACTCGAATACTTACCACTTTATTCTCCAGACTTAAAGGATATTGAGCATTACTGGTTTTCTATTAAGAACAAAAATGAGCAAGTTTCTTGGAATTATCGAAGATTTCCGTAAACGAGTAGATACAGCCTTTCGTTTAACGTCCTAACTTATACTTCGGCTGCTATCTTTTTTACGAAGAGACCCCAGACTCTAAACTTCAACACCTCGAAAGTATAGAAAAAGTGGTACGGGCACACCGGAACAGAACAAGGTAGGCTGCGGCAGGTGAAAAGCTGCGTCGAGGTACTACCTATCCGCGAAAAATAGGCAAGTAAACTGAGTATTAAGCCCCAACCTCAGCTCAGGCTCTTGCGTGAGAAATGTTATGGACACAACTGGGCTCGAACCAGTGACCTCGTCGATGTCAACGACGCGCTCTAACCAACTGAGCTATGCGTCCGTCCGGAAAACTAATATAGCACAGCTTTTCTTGGATGTGCAAGCGGGATGGCGATCGCGCTCTCTAAATCTTCTGTTAATAATAAAACTCTCATTCCTCTAATCCTAACCCCACGCTATGAGCTAAAATAGCGGGGTTGTTCAGGTATCATGCCTTCTTTGAGTCAATCTATAAATATCCCCAAGGTAGATGAATTAGCTCAAGAACTGGCTTCTATCCAGCAAACTGGTTCCAAACGGATTGCCTTGCTGGGTTCGCGCCACGTTCCGATTACTCATCAACAGATGATTGAGATGATGAGCTACGCCCTAGTTTTAACGGGCAATCGTATTATTACGTCTGGCGCTACTGGGACTAACTCTGCCGCTATTCGCGGTGCAATGCGGGCAGATCCGAGCCTGCTAACTGTTATATTGCCCCAAAGTCTGGATCGTCAGCCACGCGAATCCCAAGAACAGTTGCAACAGGTGATGCACCTTGTTGAAAGTCCTGAAAACGATAACCTGACTCTGGGTGAAGCCAGTGCATTGTGCAATCAGGAGATCGTGTCTAGGTGTCAGCAGCTTATTTGCTTTGCGTTTCACGATAGCCAAACCCTGCTAAAAAGTTGTCGGGATGCGGAAGATCAACGCAAGGTTGTGACTCTGTTCTATTTTGATTAAGACTAAATGACTCTTCCCGTCTCTGCTATTCTGTTGGATTGCATAGCCGCCGCCGCTGTCTTGATTTATTTACCCTTTCTGGTAGTGGGATACGCCCGCGCTCAGGTTGGGTACGATACCGCCGCCCCTCGCGCTATGTTTGAGAAGCTGCCTGCTTATGCTCAACGTGCTACTTGGGCGCACCAAAATTCGTTTGAAACGTTTATGGTGTTTGCAGCAGCGGCGCTGATGGCTTATGTAACGAATCAAGATTCCTCGGTGGCGGCGATCGCTGCGATCGCTTTTGTTGTCGCCCGATTGCTCTACTCGGTATTTTATATATTAAATGTGCCGATAGCGCGATCGCTCATGTTCGGCATTGGCTCCCTTAGCTCTGGTACTCTCATTGTCTTGAGTCTCCTATCTGCTAATAGCTCTTTAGGTAATGGGTAATTGGTAATAGGTAATGGCTAATCGGAGAAAACTCCAATCCAAAATCTAAAATCCAAAATCGAACAATTCCCAATTACCAATCGCAATTTATCCACTCACAACTCTTTATGGCGTCTACATATTCATTTGACATTGTTAGCGACTTTGACCGCCAAGAATTGGTGAACGCTGTAGACCAAACTGTTCGGGAAATCAACAGCCGCTACGACCTCAAAGATACCAAAACAACTGTGGAATTGGGCGAGGAAGCTATTACTGTTAACACGGATAGCGAATTCACCCTTGATGCTGTTCACACTATTCTGCAAACTAAAACAGCAAAACGCAATCTATCGCTGAAAATCTTTGACTACGGCAAAGTTGACTCAGCTAGCGGTAATCGCGTCCGTCAAGAAATCAAACTTCGTAAGGGTATTAGCCAGGAAATTGCTAAACAAATTACTAAGTTGATGCGGGACGAATTTAAAAAAGTGCAAGGCTCAATTCAAGGTGATGCCGTGCGCGTTTCTGCTAAATCTAAAGATGAATTGCAAGAGGTGATTCAGCGATTGAAGCAGGAAGATTTGCCCGTTGCTTTGCAATTTACTAACTATCGCTAGTTTTGATTGATTGGCGCTAATTTAGATGTCCAATGAGCGGATGCCCAAAATTGACCGCCAGCGAGAGCATCAAGCCAACGAACGCACATTCCTGGCTTGGTTGCGTACCTCTATTGCGCTGATTGGGTTTGGGTTTGCTATAGCTCGTTTTGGTTTATTTATGCGCCAACTCCAAGCGGCGATCGCGCCCCAGGATAGCTCTTCGGAGTCCCTCCTCAACTCGCAGAGTGTTGGCATAAGTCTGGTAATTGTCGGCATTGTTCTAATTGCTTTAGCGGCGTGGCGCTACAACCAAGTCTTTTGGCAAATCGAGCGCAGCGACTATCAGCCGAATCGTCTCATAATTTGGGTAACGGCGGGTATTGTGATAGTTTTGGGCGTTCTCAGCATTCCCTTCCTGCTGTAGCGATCGCTAGCTGTTGCCAGCACCCATTTTTAGGCCAAAGTAGTGGCAGCGATCGCTCTTGATTTCCATATAAAGAATCGAGCTAGGAAAACAAGCGATCGCTCTTTCACTTCTGGCTTGGAATGCGATCGCACAGCTGCTTATCTCCCTCGCTAACTTTAGGGTTGTTTTGCAGGTAGTCGCGCACCCAACTGCAACCGAGTGCCTGTAGACTTTCCAGATCCAAATTCCACAAAATTACTGTCTTGTCATCACTAGCACTGGCGAGGGTCTTTCCGTCGGGACTGAAACTCACACTCCAGACCGCACGTCTATGACCTTTGAAAGTATGCAGTTCCCTACCGTCCAGACTCCAGAGTTTAATTGTGCCGTCCAAACTAGCACTCGCTATAGTGTTCCCGTCGGGACTGAAACTCACACTCCAGACCGCACGTCTATGACCTTTGAAAGTATGCAGTTTCCTGCCGTTAACATTCCAGAGTTTGATTGTATCGTCAAGGTTAGCACTCGCGAGGGTCTTGCCGTCCGGGCTAAAACTGACACTTGTAACCCCACCGCTATGCTCGATAAAAGTATGCAGTTCCCTACCGTCCAGACTCCAGAGTTTAATTGTGCCGTCAAAACTACCACTGGCAATGGTCTTGCCGTCAGGGCTGAAACTAGCACTACGGACCCAGCTGCTATGACCCGTGAAAGTTTGCAGTTCCTTACCGTCAAGGCTATGACCCGTGAAAGTTTGCAGTTCCTTACCGTCAAGGCTCCATAGTTTGATATTGTCATCGACAACTGCGGCGATGGTCTTGCCGTCAGGGCTGAAACTAACGCTGTACGCGCGGTCTGCATCGCCAGTGAAAGTATGCAATTCCCTACCGTCAAAACTCCAGAGTTTTATTGTGCCGGATTTATCCCTAGAAAAGTCATAACTAGCAGTGGTGAGTGTCTTACCGTCAGGGCTGAAGCTAACGCTTGTGACACCAGCGCTAGGATTTTTGAAAGTTCGCAGTTCCCTCCCGTTGAGGCTCCAGAGTTTAATAGTCTCGCTAGCAGTGGCAATTGTCTTACCATCGGGGCTGAAACTGACGCGCATGACCCTATCTCCATGACCAGTCAAAGTTTGCCGTTTCCTAATGTCCAAACTCCAGAGTTTGATTGTACCGTCCCTACTAGCACTGGCTAAAGTCTTGCCATCTGGGCTAAAACTAGCGCTGTAGACCTCAGTGTTATGACCAGTGAAAGTTTGCACTTCCCTACCGTCGAGACTCCAGAGTTTTATCTTGTCAGCACTAGCACTGACGAGGGTCTTGCCGTCGGGGCTGAAACTAACGCTGTTGACCCCTTCTGTATGACCAGCGAAAGTTTGCAGTTTCCTCCCGTCGAGGCTCCAGAGTTTAATAGTCTTATCTTCGCTAGCAGTGGCAATTGTCTTGCCATCGGGGCTGAAACTAACCCTGTTGACTATATCTGTATGACCAGTGAAAGTTTGCAGCTTCCTACCGTCGAGACTCCAGAGCCTGATTTTGCCGTCCCAACTAGCACTGGCAATGGTCTTGCCGTCAGGGCTGAAACTGACGCTAGTGACCCTATCTTTACGAACATCTTTATGAACAGTGAAAGTTTGGATTTCCCTACCGCCTACACTCCAGAGTTTGATAGTACCGTCCCAACTAGCACTAGCGATGGTCTTGCCATCGGGGCTGAAATCGACACTTGTGACCGCTTCTTTATGACCAGTGAAAGTTTGGATTTCCCTACCGTCGAGACTCCAGAGTTTTATTGTCTTGTCAGCACCAGCACTAGCACTAGCGATGGTCTTGCCATCGGGGCTGAAACTGACGCTAGTGACCCCTTCTTTATGACCAGTGAAAGTTTGCACTTCCCTACCGTCGAGGCTCCAGAGTTTAATTGTGCCATCATTGCTACCAGAGGCGACAGTCTTGCCATTGGGGCTGAAAGTGAAGCTATAAACACTAGCACTATGCTTTTCCAGACTATTGCGCTCACTCGCTCCATAAACTGCTTGCTCCAATGCACCCACCACCCGCATCCGCAAATCGGGTTTTGTCCCAAGTAATTTTTCTGATTCTTGCAGATGTTTTGCCGCTCTTAATGCTTCGAGTAGCGCCTCAAACCCTCTATCTGAAATCAACAGTGTGTTTGAAGAAGTAGTTTTTAGCACTACTTCTGTTTCTTTTAACTTTTGTTTGGCCTCCCTCACTGTAGTCTGTGCCAGCAGTCCTATTGTTGCTGCTGCAACTATGGCGATCGCCAGTACAAACGAACCAATACGAATTCTCCGTTTGGCTTTGCGCTGTGCTTGAGCTAATGTTTGATTCGCCTCTGTCAATGTCTGATTCGCCTCAGCCAATATCAGACTCGCCGCTTTTTCTGCCTCCAACGTCAGTTGCACTTGGCGTTTTTCCAATTCAAAGCTGGCGTCTAAGAATTGATAATCGCGATCGCTCAAACTTTTACCAGCTTTCCATGTCTGAGCATCCCGCAATGCTTGTCCCCGCAATAAGCGCGACTCATCCTGACAGCCGGAATCAACCCAAGTTTGCAAAGTCTCGGCGTATGGTCGCAAATCTGCCAATGCCTTTTCAACCCAGTTTTGATTAAACACAGAGGCATAAATGCGGTTGTAAACTATTATTTCCCTTTTGTGTTTTACGACTAATCCTGTAAGCCGCAATTCCATCTGATCGGATCTTTCTTCACTTTGTATGGCTGATTTTTGTAAAATTTGCTGATATATTCCCAACAACCTACCTGCGCGTTGTTCATTACTCAAAAGGCGATCGCGTATTGTCTTCAAATGCTCTGGTTCATCATTTGTTTCCCAGTTTTCGATAATGCGCGATCGCACTAATTCCTCAACCCAATCAGCAATTTTTGATTTTTGATTTCGGATTTGTGATTGAGGATTTTTTCCAGCTTTTTCAAGTATAATTTTGCACAGTTTTTGGGTAAGAAAAGGCTGTCCGCCGGTCCAAGCTAACACCTCCTTCAAAACTTCATGCGGATTGTCTACATTAATGGCCAATCCTTCTGCTAAGGGTTGGGCTTCTTCGAGTTGAAAGCCAGTTAGCGCGATCGCTTTTCCAATATTAAACGGCGTGCGTCGCTTGTCTTTTATTAAATCTGAGGGAGTGGCTACCCCAATTAACACAAATGTAATTCGTCGGTACTCAGGGTTATCAGCACGGCGGTTATAGCAGTCACGGATAACCGCAAAAAAATCATCAATATTGAAATTTAAGCTAAGAACGCTGTCAATTTCATCAACAAAAATAATAATATTTTGGCTAACCGTATTTAGCAAAATTTCTTCAATGAACTTGCTAAATCGCTGGACAGAAGATATCGTTTTATGTTCATACCACCAGCTTTCTAAATCAAATTCTCCATATAAATTTAGGCTGCTAATGATGCTATCAATCACTCCTGCATACCACTGCTCAGGGGTAATATCAGAAGTGCCAATTGCGGTAATATCAATTGCAGCACAAGCAATGCCTTCTGCTTGCAGTCGCTGCATTGTCTGTATCCGCAAGCTGGATTTTCCCATTTGCCGGGAGTTGAGTACATAACAAAATTCACCTGCTTTCAAGCCTTCATAAAGATCGATGTCGGCTTTCCGCTTGACATAAGTTGGCGCATCAGCCGGGAGACTTCCCCCTACTTGATAATGGTAGGCTGTGTTTTCCATCGTAAAATTTATGATTTGTGATTATCCATGCGATCTAAAATTAAAATCAGGCAAGGCGATCGCGGAAATATTGCCTATACAAATTACACAAGGGCATTACATCATTTCCCTGAAATTTCACCAATCCCATACTGCGTAGTTTAAATGCCAAGCCTGTCTCTATCCGCACAGGTTGGTTTGCTGCAACTATTTGCTTAATAGCTACAATCAAGCTTGTATCATTTTCCAGATTTAGCAAGTGACGGCGTAAATAATCGTAATACGGCCCTTCTTCCATAGGAGCCACTTGTAGCAATTGTTCCAGTGTCATCCTCTTGCGTGCAATTTCATAAAGAGCCACCCGCACCAAATAAGGATGTCCCCCTAGCATCGCCATTAATTGTTCTAGCTGTTCGCTAGGCAAATCTAAACCGTGCCGTTTTATTAAATCCTGTACCTGTTGCTGGTTTAGTTCTGGCAATTCAATTGGTAAGCCTACATTGAAAGGAGACTGATTGATGTTCAAAGGAATGTAAACTTCTTTAGAATGCACAATTATTAATTTGAGCTTTTTCCAAATTGGCTCATTCTTTGCCCGCTCGTGCCAAGAGCGCAAAAGTCCAAAAAAATCAGTAGCAATTTCTGGATGTTGGAAAACTTGATCTACTTCATCTAAACCCAAGGCAAGCGGGCTGGTAATTTGCGATAATAAGTATCTTTGAAAATAGTTTGTACACTTATTCTTGCTACCCAAAACCCCTTTCCAATATGTTTCTAGCTTATCCTCTAGATTCAATTCGTAAGTAATGCTGGCACAAAACCACTGCAAAAATTGCTCCAGGTTAGTGAGGAATTCTGCATCCGCTGACTGAAAGTTTAGCAAGACTTTCTCATGCCCTTGCTGGGCTGCATGATTTAGAATTCGCGACATCAACGAAGTTTTGCCCATCTGACGAGGAGCTTTTATTCTGATTAGCGATCCTGGTTTAAAGATCGCTTCGTAGCAGTCAGCTTCTATGGGCGGGCGCTCGATGTAAAAGGGAGAATCCAGACTTACTTGACCTTGCGGCTCGTCTAAACTCCAATTACTAGGATTTGGCGCTGCGTGAAGAATAGTTGTTGCCTGAGAACTGCTGTGTGTAGTTCGGCTTATTAGTTGCTGAATTGCTTGCAGAGCTTCTGTGGCGTTTTGGTAGCGCTGACGATAATCGTAGCGTACCATCTTTTCTAAGATTGCGGCTAAAGCAGCATTGATAGAGGCGCGATCGCTCAACAAAGTACAACTATACTCGCCCGTTTGTGCCTCTCGCGGTATTTCTCTAGGGCGTAAGCCTGTCAAAGCTTGAATGCAAACTATTCCGACTGCATAAATATCGCTGCTGAACTGAGGATTGCCCGATTGTTGTTCGCTTGGCATATAGCCAGGTGAACCTATAGAAACCGTCACAGTCGATTGTCGGAGTACATTTGCTGCTTTGTTACTAACTTCTTTGACTGCACCAAAATCAATTAGGACTATCTTGTTATCTCTACTGCGTCTAATTAAATTGGCTGGTTTTATATCGCGGTGGATGACATTTTGTTGATGGACAAAGGCCAATACGTGCAATATGTCCTGCAAAAGCGCGATCGCTTGATCTTCGCTCAATTGATTACTCTGAGCAAGTTCTCCATCGAAAGGCTGACCCTCAATAAACTCTTGAACTAAATAAAACTCTTGCTCTTGCTCAAAGTGAGCCAACAATCGAGGAATTTGGTTATGTTCGCCCAATCTATATAAGGTCTCCGCCTCTCGGTCAAATAAGCGTTTTGCAGTTGCCAGCACTGCGCGATCGCTTACTCTAGGCTTAAGTTGCTTGACTACACACAAGGGGCTGCCAGGTAAATGGCTGTCTTTAGCCAGAAAAGTTTGACCAAAGCCGCCGCCGCCCAAGTGTCTGACGATTTGATAGTGCCCTGCCAATGTTATCTCTGTCACCTTTTTTCCCCATTCTCCTGATAAATATGACAGGGTATCTCTCCATATTAGAGTACGATATTGTTGCTTAAACTTCTATTAATTCATTCTTGTGATTTATACTTCCTAGTTTTAGGGATATATAATCTACTGGAGAAACAACTTGGCAACTTCGTGCATCTTGCTGCTGCCAAAATTCAAAAATTTCCTGCCTGCCATCATTGAAATTTTCGGTAGCGATTTGATAAATTTTACTTTTACTTTCGCCACTTTCTATTTTTCTTAAAAGCAAACAAGATAAGGAAGATTTTTTATCGCCGCAACTTGTTTGTTTAATCCGCTTTAATTTTAATCCCATAATATTTAGAAGTTGGCTGAGAATTTTAATCGCAGTAATGGGAGTTTCGTCTGTTTCCGGGGGAATATTTATACCAATAGCTCTCTTAATATGCTTGCTGCACCGCAGGGCATTTGCTTTAAGTTCAATTAAGTCTAAGTCAGTTTCCTGAAACTTTCGGTTTTGATCGAGAAACTCTACCATTCCCAAGGCTCTTAGTGCTTCAACCTTGAGAGTGTAAGTTTTTACGTCGGGTAAAAAAACTTTACCTTCTCCCCTCTCCAACTGTTGGTTCCATTCTTGTTTATCTCTGAGGCTGAAATACTCGCTTTCATGTGTCAAATAGTAATGAGTTAAAAGCTGGGAATAATATCCTCGGTCATCGCGCTGCTTTAATTGTGCAGTTACTTCTACGCCATAACGCTGTTGGAGAATATATTTATTCACTTTGTTGCGTTCTTCATCTGTTAGCGATCGCTTAACTAATAATTTTTGATATTGTCGCGAATCAATATTGGCAGAATTGGCAACATTCCAGGCTGCCTGTAACTCAATCTGCTTGCGAATTTTAAGAATTTGATTGCTTATGCGTTTAGTTTTTTTATTCTGTTCTTCAAATTGATTTTGAATTTGTACAATTTCTCGCACCAGCTTTATTCTAATTTCCCTCTGTTCGGGAGCCGTTGCTAAGAATGCCTGACGGCAAATTGTTAGGCGATCGCTTGGAGGAGCGTCGCTAACGGCATTCACCTGATGTCCTTCAGCCTTTAGTCCTTCTAACATTGATTGACGATATAGAGTAAGCGATGCGTTTACCCTAGCTCCTAATTTAGCCCAACTTTTTAAGTGGATAAGGTCATAAACTAAAGGCAAATCCACATCAACTGTATGCATTGGACTCATTAAAGCTAAATTTTCCTTCTGATTTTCTTGATACCAATGAGATAAAACGCGATAATTCGTGCTGCCGCTGCCAATTAATCCAATCCCACGCTTGGCACACCATACAATTCGTGGAACAGCAGCACGTACCCTAGCTAATGCTTGCCGTGCTTCTGCATCCGGAATTACTCCCTGAAAAATACCGTAAACGCGATCGAAATGTTCTACATCAATACTGACTCCCGTACCAAGGCTAGGAGTCACAAAAACTGCATCATAGTCCTTCGCTTTATGGTTGATCTCTTGAATAAAATTGGCTGCCTGATGATCGAGAGTGCTTGTTGTCTGGCTGCTGACAAGTAGGGTTTTGGGATATTGTTTTTGGAATTGCTGGAGGCGCTGTTTAATGTAAGAATTTATAGTCTCTGAACTATAACGTCCCGAGCGGCTATCGGTAGTAACATAGCATTTTAATCCTGCCATCAAATCTTGTTCTAGCTGATGAATTAGCGGCGTCGGGTTTGAGGAATCGTGGAAAGTAATATCCCAACCAATCTCCGGTTTCCACTCATTAACTACAACCCAAGGATCGATGGGAATTCCAGCCAGTCCCTTTAGGTAATCTAAAGAAATATCTGATAAATCAGCATCTTGCGCGATCGCCATACCTCCTGTTTGCAAAACGGTAGAAATGAGTTGCTGAAAAACTCTCAAAATCTTCACCCGCTTGTCTTTACAAGTGCTGCTGTTGAGTAGATGCCACAAGGACTGCTCAACTTCATCCAAAATAACGATCGCACCTTGCCAATCTTCAGGATTAAGCTTCCAAATTGAATCAACGCACAGTCCCAGCGAACGATAATTACTAATAGGCAATTGGCTGGATACTTTCCTATTAATTATTTGTCTGTTATTAATCCAGTCCACCCCAATTTTGTCGCACAAAAACCGTCCAAGCTGAATTCTATGCGTCAGCAACAAGACAGGCTTACCTCTTTTTTTAGCTTCTTTAACTAACTCTAAAAGTGCTGTAGTTTTGCCAGTTCCTTTAGCAGACTTGACGCCAATTAATCCAGATGTCGGAAAAGGAATTTTTCCCAGGTAGCGGCGGTTGAGAATGCGTGCAGGAGGGTAGGTTAGTGCCGTGTGGGGTTTGGTTTTAGCAATATCTTTTTCTAAGTCCGCGCTAGTTTCGTAGACGCTATGGAAGGCAGCAGCACCTTGAGCGACGATAAATTCATCAACACCTTTTTCTAAGCCGGGAAGTCTGATGACTTTGACTGGGCAACCTTTTTCTTCTAAAAGTTGACCGAGTTGCGCGATCGCGTTATTAACTGCCTCGATCGTTTTTGGCTGAGTTTCGTAGTCGAAGCAAATATAAAATTTAGCCTCTAGCTGCGCGAATGCTGCCAAATCTGGGATTAACTGTCGGCTGATAACCTTGCCATAATAGTCCCTAGTTACGCGGTAGCCGCTAGTAATTCCTGGTAGAGCGATCGCTGCATATCCCACGCTTAATAAAGCTGCTGCTTTCTTGGCTCCCTCGCAAATAATTAGAGGGATTTTTTGTTCAACCACCCACTGCCAAAAACCAACAGCTTCCCCATCTTCTGCGATCGCAATGTTTTCTGGCATCGGCACGCTGTAGCGCAATGCCGTTTGCTGCCAGACATGGAGAGGAACTCTCAGGCAAAAAAGTCTTGTAGGCGTGCTGGGGGGATGTTCGTACTTGATCTGCTTGCCGTCTTTGTCTTGCCTGGGATGGTTTGGCTTATAGCACCCCCACTCCATCCAACCCCAATTATTCAGCGGATCTAGCCCCGAACACCACCACCCTCCTGAAACCACATGAGCGTAGCGACGCAGCAACCCACTGCTAACCTGTCCGGTATTAGTGCGGGGGAGGCTATCGGAAATAAACAAATACTCGTAAGGGGCATCTCCTTCAAGGGAGATGAAATTCAGCCGCGCTAAGGCGGGGTCAATACCGCTGCCTGTAACTAATTCTTGTAGATGTTTGGGGTATAGATCTGGCGGATGCATGGCGCGAGTTTAGTTCCTGGGGAAGTCAACGGATCTAAAAACGTACCATGCATTTGCCGATTAAATGGTTCGAGGGCGATCGCTCCCCAAGCGATCCAACCCTATTAACAGCGTGCTACTTCATTGCCAGCCCTAGCGATATCAAAGGCTAGACATAACTTCTCGCGCAGCTGCCAAAGTGCGGTCAATATCTTCCTCGGTGTGAGCTAGAGAAGTAAACCCAGCTTCAAACTGAGAAGGCGCAAGATAAATCCCGCGCTCCAACATACCGCGATGGAAGCGGCTGAACTTGCTCGAATCAGACTTTTTCGCGTCTTCGTAGTTGCGAACTGGCCCTGCTGTGAAGAACAAACCAAACATACCGCTGATTTGACCGCCACAAGCTGCATGGCCAGTTTCTTTAGCAACTTGCAACAAACCATTGCTGAGCTTTTTCGTAATCTTGTCCAGATACTCGTAAGTACCTGCTTTTTGCAGCAATTCCAGCGTCTTTATTCCTGCTGTCATAGCTAGGGGATTGCCCGAAAGCGTTCCAGCTTGATACATTGGTCCCGCGGGTGCAACCATCGACATAATTTCCCGTCTGCCGCCATAAGCGCCTACTGGCAAACCGCCGCCGATAACTTTGCCCAGTGTCGTCAAGTCAGGGGTGACGCCAAAGCGTTCCTGACAACCGCCGTAAGCAATGCGGAAGCCTGTCATTACTTCGTCAAACACTAGCAATGCGCCATGCTCTTGGGTAATCACTCGCAAGCCTTCGAGGAAACCGCCATCGGGGGGTATAAACCCAGCATTGCCGACGACTGGCTCTAACATTACGCCAGCAATCTCACCGGGGTTGGCTTCAAATAGAGATTTGACTGCTTCTAAATCGTTGTAGGGTGCAGTTAGAGTGTTGGCGGTGACTCCTTTGGGTACGCCGGGGGAGTCGGGCAAGCCTAGCGTGGCGACGCCGGAACCCGCCTGAACCAAGAGCATATCGGCGTGACCGTGATAGCAGCCTGAAAATTTGATGATTTTGTCGCGTCCTGTGAAAGCTCGCATCAGGCGGATGACTGCCATGCAAGCTTCTGTTCCAGAACTAACAAAGCGCACCATTTCAATGCTGGGAACGGCGTCAATCACCATTTCAGCTAGGACGTTTTCTAAATATGAGGGTGCGCCAAAGCTGGTGCCTTTTTCTAGAGCTTCGTGCAGCGCATTGATAACTTCTGGATGGGCGTGACCGCAGATTGCTGGCCCCCAACTGCCAACGTAGTCGATATATTGGTTGCCATCGACATCCCAGACATACGCTCCTTTTACGCGGTCGAAGACGATGGGTTGTCCGCCGACAGATTTGAAGGCTCGCACTGGGGAACTGACGCCTCCTGGCATGAGCTTCTGAGCGGCGGCGAAAATTTCTTCTGATTTGGTGGTTTTCAAATTCTTGGTGCTAATCAAAGTTCTCTCCTGTGTTCGATGCTTATATGCTTATAAAGCTTCTGCCTTTAGGAAGGTGTCAAGGGCGATCGCCAGCCTTACGCTGTTAATTATCCTACTCAGGCCAACGCTAATGATGTCCTACAAAACAAATTAGGATCTTCTATTAAGCGTCTGCGATCGCCTGTCTGAATCCGCCCAAGACTTAATATCGGGCAGCATTTAATTCAGCGCTTGACTGGTACGCCGAACCCTCTAGGGCTGCCCTGTCGCTTGGTGTGCCATAAGAAGTCAAGCGGCAAGTCTCAACAGTACCATCGGCACATCCCTAGCAGTTCTTTAATCGCATCAATCATTACGTTCAGCTGGCAGCCTAAGAATGGTATCTTATACAAGCTATTTAGTGCCACTGGTATGCCAGCCGTTGAACCAAATTCCTTAGAACAATCAATTCCAGTTGATAAAATCCGCTACAACGAGCAAGGGCTTGTTCCAGCCATAGTCCAGGATTACTTGGACGGTACGGTGTTGATGATGGCTTGGATGAATCGCGAGTCTCTGCAAAAAACTTTAGAATCTGGGCAGACATGGTTTTGGAGTAGGTCTAGGGGCGAATTTTGGCACAAAGGTGCTACATCGGGTCATATTCAGAACGTGCGGAGTCTGCGATATGACTGCGATAGTGATGCCCTACTCGTCGGTGTGGAGCAGGTGGGAGATATTGCCTGTCACACTGGGGAACGCAGTTGTTTTCATCAGGTAGATGGCGAAAAACAACCGCCTCCGGCAGATATGCTATCGGGGGTATTTGATGTTATTCGCGATCGCCGCGATAATCCAGTAGAAGATTCATATACCTGCAAGCTTTTGGCTGGCGGCGATAACAAGATTTTGAAGAAAATCGGTGAAGAAGCCGCCGAAGTAGTGATGGCGTGCAAAGATGATGACCCAGATGCGATCGCTGGTGAAGTTGCTGATTTGTTTTATCACACCCTTGTTGCCTTAGCTCACCATCAAGTAGATTTGAGAGCAGTCTATCGCAAATTACAAGAACGCAGGCGATAACGTCATTTTGTAAAAATGCATATTTACTAACTTAATGGCAAGGGTGTTTTCCTCTTGCCATTAAATATTTTACCCAGTTTTAACGCTTCACGGTTATGTCTTATTAGTTCAATAACCACAATTTGCAAATTTCCCTTAAAAGTAGCTTAGTATCTTCTTAAGCGAAATATTGATAATTACAACCCTGCTTAGCCAGGGTGATAATTATTCATGTAAGAGGCGATTTAAGTACTGTAAAATTGCAATTGTAACGCCTATGCTCAAAGCCAAAGCCAACCAGAAACTATCCACCACAAAGCGCGGTTGATCTAACGCCCACCCGCCCAAGGGAGGGCCAATAAAGTAGCCAACCGCCCAGCAAAGTGAGTTAATTGACAAGTAAACTCCCCGCTGGGGTTCTGGTGCTAAATCTGTTACTAAGGAAGAAGCAGAGGGCGTGTAGGAAACAATAGCGATCGCCAACACTCCCATCCCTAATATTGCCCACAACAAATGCCCAGATGGTGCAATACCGCTAAAACCGATGAGGATAAATCCTACTCCCCACAGCAAGGATGATACTGTTAAAGCATTAGGATGGCTAAAGCGTCTTAATGTACGGGCAACAGGCAATTGACAGATAATTGATACGATCAAATGCCAACTGAAAAGCGCACTAATTGTTGTTGCTGAAAAGCCGTTTCCGGATGGTGTGGCTGGAACAAATTTGCTGAAATACAGCGGCATGGTGCTGTGCAGTTGAGACATATAAGTAGTGAAAATAATATTAACTAGAACAAACACAAGAAGACGGCGATCGCGCAGTGCTGATGCCCAGCTATTAATTGGCTGTTTTTCACATACTATTGAGCGAGAAGTTTCTGTAACCTTTACATACACAACTCCAAAAAACACGACAAACGAAATCGCATCAATTACAAATAACGCCCGATAAATACCCGTTGTTCCAATCAATACGCCTCCGAAAACAATCCCTAGCCCTAAGCCTAGATTGTCCGCCAGCCGGGTCAGCGCGTAAGCCTCTTTTCGTTCTTCTCCTTGGGCTAAGTCTGCTACCACTGCTTCTGTTGCAGGCCAATACAAACCTATACCCAAACCCATTAGTAAGTTAGCGATAACTAACATAGAAATTGTATTAGTAACAGCCAAAGCCAGCGATGCGATCGCGCAAATCGCTGATGAAAGTAACAGAGTGCGTCTGCGTCCCCATAAGTGCGAATCAGAAAAAGAACCGCTCAAGATGCGACCCACTACCCCAGAAATAGAAGCACTTCCCAAGGCAAAGCCTACCTGGGTTGAGGAGAAATGTAACTGATTAACAAAAAATATTGGCGCGTAAAACATTGTAAAGCCAGTGCCAACTTCTGAGAGTAAGCGACCTGTGGCAAGAATCCAAATTTGAGGATTCAACTTAGGCAACCAAGAGAGCAATTTGGAGGTGGGGGAAAATTTCATGCGGCCATTCTGGAAAATCGGGACAAGAAATTGAAGGTGTTATAAAACCAAAATTTTTTGAGAACTCTATTTTTAAGAGTTCGGTTTGCACCTTTAGAAATAAGGTAAAGCTATGAACAGGGCTTTCGCATCTATCGCAGTTATTGGAATTTATACTGTGTTTGTTGTCTTGCCGATAAGTACTCGCGCTCAAACTGCACCAATACTTATAGCGGAACAGATGAGCGCAAAGGATTTTAATAATCGAGGAGTAGACAAGCTTGAGACAAAGGATTACAAAGGAGCGATCGCAGATTTTAACCAAGCGCTGCGTCTCGATCCTAAAAATGCTAAGGCTTATTTTAATCGAGGTTTCGCTTACTCTAGTTTAGAAAATTACCAAAACGCGATTGAGGACTACACTAAAGCGATCCAGATGAAGCCTGGGGATGCGGAAGCTTTTTATAACCGAGGGCTTGCCTACTCTAATCTAGATAACAATAAGGCAGCGATCGCGTATTTTTCAAAATCTGCACAGCTAGATCGGCAATAGCGCAAGCCACGGGTGACGCTGTTGGTGAATTCACCATAATTTGCGTATATTCTGTGAAGCCAGATTTAGATGACAGTAGGACTTTTACAATTTTGTAGTACTTTGGCCAACAGCATCGCTTGTTACACAAAAATAACACAATACCTTACCACGTCTGAATAGCTTTAGCTGTAAGGTTTTGAGTTTAACTTCTACTACATAACTTCACATGAATGGTAGTAGTTGCAAAAATTTATATTACTTCTAGCATTAATATTTTTTCTAACCAAGAGAGTATTTATAATAAAGACATCTGTCTGACGATATGTACTTTTAAAGTTTGAGGCTGGTATGGCTAACGAAAGAGTAGAGAAACCCGCGTCCTCGCAACCCCAAATTCAGGCAAAAACCTCTCAATTTGCGGCACGTCCTTTTGCTGCCCAGCCTCAAAATCCCACGCAGCAAGAAATAGAGCCTCAAGCATTTTCAAATAACCAGCCCTCTGGCACAAAGATGTTGGAAATTCCCAACTTCTTCGGTCCGCGTACCCCAGCATCCCCGCCACCGATTCAGACCAAGCTGACTATCGGCGAACCTGGAGATCGTTACGAACAAGAGGCGGATCGGACGGCGGAGCAAGTGGTCAGTAAGATTAATGCACCAGCGGTTGCATCACCTCCATCCAGTCCGACTGTCCAACGCGAGGAGAACCCCGAACAAGAAGACGACAAATTGATGATGAAGCCGGAATCAGGCACGCTCCAGCGAGAGGAAAATGCTCAAAGATCTAGCACTAACTTATTGGAAATTCCCAACTTCTTCGGTCCGCGTACCCCAGCATCTCCCTTACCGATTCAAACCAAGCTAACTATAGGTCAACCTGGAGATCAATACGAGCAGGAGGCGGATCGGGTAGCGGAGCAAGTAGTCAGTAAGATTAATGCACCGCCTGTTGCGTCACCGCCATCCAATCAGCCTGTCCAGCGCGAGGAGAACCCCGAACAAGAAGAAGACAACTTGATGATGAAGGCGGAATCAGGCATGCTCCAGCGAGAGGAAATGCCTCAACAAGACGATGATGAAAAATTGCAGATGCAGCCAATGGTGCAACGAGCTTCTAGGGAGGGTGGAACAGATGCTACCCCAAATCTAGAATCGTCTATCCAACAGGCAAGAGGTAGCGGACAGAGCCTTTCAGACAATATCAAGCAACCGATGGAGCAGGCTTTTGGGGCTGACTTCAGCGGTGTCAAAGTGCATACAGATGCTCACTCTGATATGCTAAATCGCTCGATTGGCGCCCGTGCTTTCGCTACGGGGAAAGATATCTTTTTCAAGGGAGGAGCATACAGCCCTGGAAGTACAGATGGGCAGAAATTAATTGCCCACGAACTCACCCATGTAGTGCAACAAAGCGGCGGTAAAGTGCAGCCGAAGTTGGAAAACAATACGATCCAGCGATCGCCAGCAGCAGCAAATATTAATGCAGTATCAGCTATCGTCATCCAACGGAAAGAGGCAGGTGTAGATCCAGGCAAAATCACCCAAGCAGCTGAGGCTCTGCGTAAAGCAATGGCAGGGTTGGGAACTGATGAAGATGCAATTATGGATACTTTGAAATATAAAACTCAAGCCGAGCTAGCTGCGATCGAGCAAGAGTATCTCAAGAAGTATGGTCGAACCCTGGATTATGATTTACGGGATGAGCTTTCAGAAGAAGATTTCAACCAAGCATTAGTTTATTTATCTAAAGAAAAAGAACCTGATAAAGCAAAAGTAACTCAGGTTGAGGGCAAGAACGATACAGAAGAGCAGAAGAACTTGGTTCGCTCTCAGGAAATGCTCCAAGCTGCCGATGCTCTGTATAAAGCGATGGAGGGTTGGGGAACCGATGAAGATACAATTATGCGAACTTTAAGAGGAAAAACTAAAGAACAAAGTCAAGCAATTAAGCAAATATATCTTGACCACTATGGAAAAACCTTAGAGTACGATCTAAAAGATGAACTTTCAGGGAAAAATTTAAAGGAAGCTTTTGCCTATCTAGGTGCTGACCAAGCCTACTCGGCTGCAAAAGGTTTAGAAAATTCCTTGTCATGGATCAACGACGATGAAGAAAAAATTGAAGAAATTTTGATGTCTCTAGAAGACACAGAAATTGAGCGGCTTAATTTAACCCATAAAAAAATAATTGATAAGGTTCTTTCTAGTCTTGGGGGATTTGACAAGAAGGTAATTCAAGAACTTTTAAATAAAAATAAGCCTAAAGCCATTGCTTATCGTTTACAAGAAGCAATGAAAGGTATGGGAACAGATGAAAAAGCAGTTTACAAATATCTGCAAGACAAAAGTGCAGCGGAACTCGATGCCATTAAAAAAGAATATCAAATTATTACAGGCGGGCAGTTACAAAAAGACAATTCAATAAAAGGTGGAAAGTCATTAGAAGCAGACATCGATGCTGAATTTTCTGACAATGGGCTTACTGGTGCAGAAAAGACAATTGCTGAGTCTCTGCTTGAGGAAGACGATTCTAAAAAAGCCGCTGCCCGAATTTATAAGGCAGCATACGGAGGCGGAACGGATGAAGAAGCAATTTACAACGAGTTTAAGGGCAAGAGTAAAGACGATTGTGACAAGATTAAGTCAGCCTATGACCAGAAATATGGTAAAGGTGCTTTCCAGAGGATGATTGAGGGCGAGTTCAGTGATACTGGCCGGGGTAATGAACTCACAAAAGTAAAGCAGTATAGCGAGAAGGGAAACCTCGATCCAGTCTTTGCTCTGGAAGACGCAATGAATGGTCTAGGAACAAGCGAAGCCCAGATCAAGGAAGTCCTCTGTGACAAGACAAAACAAGAAATTGAGGATATCAAAACCAGATATAGAAAGGAAACAGGCAAAGGTTTATATAACCAACTAAAAAGTGAGTTATCCGGTCGAGATTGGCATGAAGTTAAGCTTTTACTGACAGGAAAGCCGGAAACAATGCAAGAGAAATGGACACTGATTCAGCTCAGATATGAATTTGAAATGGGTTCAGGCTCTAACTGGTTTTCTCGTTTGGTTATGACTGGCGCTCAAGATTTAGGATTTACAACCAGTCAATTGCAACTAGAGAAGCAGTATTGGCGGCTCCAACAAATAATAGATAAGGATGGCACGCTCATAAATGGACATACAGAACAAGATTTTGAGCAAGTGTATAACTACACGGAGACGGATGTCAAAAACTATGAAGAAGCAAAGAATTCCGTAACTGAAGCCATTGTTACAGGCATAAATATCACAACAGCAATTGTGGCAACTTGTCTCTCAGGGGGAACAGTTCTAGGGCTAACAGGTCCTTGGTTAGTGGCAGCCATAACAGGCATAGGAGGCGGACTAGGTATAGCAATCAAACGAGGAATGCAAGGTGATGCTTACGGTGCAGAGGATATTGGAATCGATCTTCTGGTGGCAACCGTGACTGCTGCTTTGGCTGGAATAGGGGACCTTAAAGGGTTAGGGGATAAGCTGGATGACCTTGCCAAGGTATTTGGGGACAAGTTTGCTGCAAGCGTGTTTAAGGGAGTTGCGGTTGGTGCAATCAAGGGTGGTGCTAACGATGCGATTATTAAAGTGTTAGAAACATCACTCAAGAGCGACAAATTGCGCGACAGCTTCTTAGACGCTTTGGCAGAAATGGGTGCAAACGGAGCAAGCGAAGGGCTAAAGGGAATGTTCAAAGCAGGAGCAGCAGGTTTTGCGGATTCAGCCGCAAAAGCCATAAAAGTTTTGGCTACGGGAACAAGTGAGTCTGCTAAAACCACATATGATTACGCCTCTCAAAACTCTAACTTCTATGGCAAACAAGATGAGTAAAAATAACAAAGTGAGAGTTAAGAGCGGATTCATTTGAAAGTAATGGGATAAGTCCCATCCGCCTTTATTAAACTCTGGGTGGGCAATACCCACCCTACAATCTATGCGTAATTTATTTGGCAGAGTCAATTGTCAAAGATGGCTTGTTAACAGGCTTGTTAAGCAGAAATAATAACAATGAACAAAGTTAATTTATCTAGGGATTACTCAGAAATTGAAAGACAGGCGGTAGAACAATTAACTGTTTTTGGAACAACAAACGAGCGGGAATCTCTACGCAGACTTGCTCAGGAATCCTTGCGCCCCCGATCTGAAGATTACGCTCAAATTTTTGCCCCACAAGTTGTCGAAAAAGCCCAAGAAGGATATGAGAAGCTTTGGGCAGAGTTCCCCTTTCCCCAAGCCCAACCTGGACAGACTCAACTTTTAGTGGCCATAGCTAAAGCTGAAGAACTCGCATCCCAAGAAGGTGTGGGAGAGGTATTTCCAGGCGGTTATCAGCAGATTGTTCACTACCTGCTACCCGATAAAATTTGGCTGACATGGAAATATGTCAAACCTGGAGAAAGTAGCGGTATGGCTTATGATGGCTTAGTTTGGTTAGAAGATCGTTTTGCCTGGTTTCCCAAACCTTGGAAGATACTAACTGACTGACAAAACCACCGCTCTGATACAACAATTAGTTTATGGCAAAGTTATGACGATGAATAGGTATCTGCCTGAGATTATGTCTGTCATCTATATTGATGTGTCACCCGGAGATGCGATCGCACAAATAGAAAGCTAAAAGATTTTAGTGCTGTTCAACTAGCGTGAAGTTAGATTAGCTAGGTATGCTACACCTGAAAACTTAGCAGCTCCAAAGCTTAAAACCCCAGTAATTTAACTAAACAGACGCACTACATCGAACACCATATTAGCCCACCGCGTTGAATCGGCAAATTGCCGCCTATACAAGATTGCTTATGCTAAGGTGGCGATCGCTCCCAATGCTTCTGGCATGGGGGCAATTATCCCGCGTGGGGGCAAAAGGTGCGTGCATTCAGTTTGTAAGATCGGTACAGATAATTAAGGTATGTCAAAAAAGCGACTTTGCTGGACGCTAATTTTATAGTAGTTGCATTTATCACATCTAGAATAATTCTAAATTTATGAACCGCATTCAGAGTTCGATCGCCATACTGGTAATCGCCACTGCACTTGCAACTGCTGCCTGTTCGCCTCAGACACAGCAAACAGTGGTCAAAGAGCAGATGAGTGCAAAGCAGTTGAACAATCAAGGCGTAGACAAGCTTGACCAAAAAGACTACAAAGGAGCGATCGCGGACTTTAGCCAAGCTCTGAGCCTCGAACCACAAAACGCCAAGGCTTACTTTAATCGAGGTTTTGCCTACTATAACTTAGAGAATTACCAAAAAGCGATTGAGGACTACACTAAAGCTATCGAGATAAATCCTGTTGATGCAGAGGCTTTCTACAACCGAGGGCTTGCTTACTCAAACCTAGACAGCGATCGCGCAGCCATACAGGATTTTGAAAAAGCAGGACAGCTATACCAGCAACAAGGACAACTTGATGGTTATAAAGATGCTCAGGAGCGGATCAAAGAACTGAAGCAACTGCCAAGCGCGAAGTAATGAACACCTTGCCGGGGCTGCCTCTCATAAGCATCGCTTAGAACTGGCAGGGGAGATATCTCATTTTACCAATAGAGTTGAAAGTGAATATCAAACCCCTTTAGCTCCGCATGGCTATCGCTTCATCTTCTGCTTTGACGTAGGTTTATCTTTCATCTCTTCAGGAGTTTCCACTTGTTGTTCTTCCGCCGCTTTAGCCTCCACTAGATTTGGTCGAGGGGGTCGTGGTATCGATATAACCTTATCAACACCATTGATAACTGCTCCCAAGAGGGGCAACTCTGCTTCCGCCCACTCATCGATTGCCTCAGCCAGAATATTTTCTTGGCTGTAGCCCGGTCGAGTCACTAGAACTATGCCATCAGTGTATGGCTGTAGCACCAAGGCATCATTGCAGCTACTTAGGCTGGGAGTGTCTAAAATCACCAAATCAAAGCGACTGCGTGCATCCTCAAGCAGCCGTCGAAATTCGTCAGATTCGAGTATAGCTGCTGCTTGGCGCACGGGGCCGGGGCTGGGTACGATGTAGAGATTTTCAACATCTGGAACCAAGCGGATGCACTCATTCTTAAAGTGGTAGTAGCGCAAAGGTTCAAGATTGGCGTCTGGGTAGGGAGTAACGTTGAACACTTTAGCGGCAGAAGGCGATCGCAAGTCTGCTTCTACTATCAAAGTTCGTTTACCTGCCCTCGCAGAAGCGATCGCCAAATTATAAGCACTCACCGTCTTACCCTCAGATGTGAGCGTACTGGCGATCGCTACCACCTTCACCGGATTGCTACCAACCCGACGCAGATTGCTGCGGAAGCGTTCGTAAAACGGCAAATAAGGCGAATCAGGATTTAGCAAAACTGGCGTTTCGTCCAATTCCGCATCAAAAATCATCAAATACGGCAATTCCGCCAGCAGGGGCACTTCGCGTTGCCGCATCGCCGCCCTGATTTCCTCGACAGTGTGGCAAATAGCATCTAAAGAAGCAAGCAAGAAAATCGCCCCGCCACCCGCTAACAACCCCAACAAACCACCGATTGCCACCGTTAGCGGCACTTTCGGCGACTGCTTCTCATCACTCTCGACTGTTGCTCCGTTGGGAATAAGGCTGCTGACGGTTTCTGCCTCTGCTGCCTTAGCATCGGCTAGCGCCGCCTGCATTTGACCGTAGAGTTTTTGTTGCAGTTCGACCTGCTGTTGCAGCCGTACTTGCTCCATCTGCTTGTTGGGAAGCGTCGCATATTCGCGCCTCGCTTCCTGCTCCGCCCTGATAGTTGCTACAAGTTGCTGTTGCAGCGTCTCTTTCTGCGTTTGCAAGCCAACGAGCGTGTTAGCGATCTGCTGTCGTGCTGGGTCGAGGCTGCTATCTTTGCGAATTTGACTTGTTAGCGGTTTTGCGATGCCATTGCCGCCAATTACCTCAGCCGCACGCTGCCGCAACTGTTCTTCATAAGCCTTTTGCTTTCGGGCAAGATCGATCATAGTTGGGTGTTCGGGGCGCAAATCCATCTTAAGCAGTTCCCGTTGCGTCTCAACTTGATAAATCTGCGATCGCAAATTCCCAATTATCGGGTCAGCACTCAAAGCAGAAGATGTATAAGCCTGATCTGGAGTTAAACCCAACTTACTTTGCAAACTACGCATCTGGGTTTCAACCCCCCCCAGCGTCATCTTAATCTGCCGTTGCTGCTGTTGAGAGCCAGTAATCGTAGCCAGTACAGTCCCATCCTGAGCCGCCAAAATAGCTGGCCCCTCAGTGCGGACATACTGCTCTAGTTTGCCTTCCACCTCCCGGAGTTGCTGGCTTTCTTGCGGCAAACGTTCGCTAATAGATTGAATAATCGCTCGCAAGCGTGCAGTGTTGATCAAACGGCTTTGCTCTACCATTCCCTGCATTACTGCTTCGAGAGTCTCGCCTGCTCGCTGCGGATCGTTATCACTATAGAAAACTTGAATAACTGATGGCCCTTTTTCTCCTGGCATCTTAATTCGCAGGTTCCTTTCAATCTGTTTGGGATTGCTTTTAACCCGCGCTGCTGCTCCTTTAATTACATTTTCAGACCGCAGAATCGCTTCGTTTAGTTCTTTTCCCTGTTCTTGAATCTGGGTTCCAGTTGTAGAAAATGATGTAGCAGGACGGTTGTAACTCAGTACTCCTACAGCTCTGTAAACAGCCTTTGGTGCTGGCTGTAGAGCAAAGACACCCGCTGCGCCTACACCCAGCGCCAAGCCAGCTAATGGCACTAACTTATGTTTATCTAGGGCGATGAGATAACGCTTGACAATCGGGGGAGTCATGGCCTTTCCTGCAATACGGGTTTTTAATTTATTGGTAAAAGTTAGGAGATATTAATTCAAAACTCAAAACGTGCTGCTTGGCTACGCTAACAAAACCGGAGGCGCGGCGTCTCGGCTCCGCTCATAACTTGACTATTACTAATTTAGCGATTTGTGGAGTTGCCGTCGTTTCTAGTAGGGCTAAACAGATTGGAGGCACTATCTCTTAACGAATCGAAAAATAACAGGAATCCTAGAACATCCCGGAAAGGTTGAGTAAAGACATTAAGCGCATAAGTAACTTTGCTAACAAGACTGCGACCAACGACGATAACATCGTTATTTTGCAGGGGAACGTTTTGAGAAACATTGCCCAGAAGGGCGGCTTTGCCATCTAGTTGCTGGGTAACGGCTTTGCCTTGTTCTGGATCGAAGCGAATTAGGGCAATTTTTCGCAGGTTGGCGGCGTCGGGGGAAGGTGCGATCGCTGCTAAAACATCTACAAATGTACTGCCATTTGCCAAGGTGACGTTGCCAATTCCACCGTTAGCGTAGCTCAAAACTCGGATGTTAATCGAAGGTTGAGCTACGCTAGAGCGCGAAACTAAGTTGCGGTCGTAATCTTGGGTAGTGCCGACTTCTAGCCTTGGTACGACTAAGGCATCCCCATCTTGCAAGCGCAACTCTGGTAATGACTGTCCGTTTTGTAGCGGCGTAAACAAATCAACTCTTTGTTCCAGAATCGATCCATTAACCAGCGATCGCCTCACTATAACCGAACGCAAGTCCGCTTGAGTAGTCGCGCCCCCAGCCACAAGCAGAGCCGGAGCGAGTTGAGAACCTGGCCCCAGCGTGTAATATCCTGGTCTAATTACTTCTCCCGTCACAGTTACTTGAACTGGACGCTGGTTTACTAGGCTTAGGCTGACTTGCGGTTCTATTACATAACGGTTTAAGCCAGAGCGAATTCGTTCTTGGGCTTCTTGCAAAGTTAATCCTACGAGGGGAACGGAACCCAGTAGGGGCGTTATAACATTTCCTTCTTGGTTAATCTGTGCTTGAAAACTAAGGTCTGGAAAACGTAGAACATTGACAGCGATCGCATCTCCTATTCCCAATCGATAGCGGTTAAACTGTGGCGACGGCTGTACGCGAACGGGCTGCGGCGCTGGGTAGCCCACAGGAGGTATGGGATAAGCACGATTAAAAGTAGGTGCTGGTTTCCGACTAGGAGTTTGCTGCGTTCTGCGTCGGGGAGCAGGCGGCGCTGACTGTCCTAAAGAAGGTAAAGTTTGACTTTTGGCAGCACTTGGCAACATTCCATCACCGACTATCCAAAATAGCATTGCCATCGGCAACGTGCAGGCAGTCGTGTAGAGACTCAGCAGCAAGAAAGCTGTTAACCGACAGCACAATTTTGGATTATGCTCGTTCCCAGGGCTGCTGCCCTGGGAATGGGATTTTGGATTAGCAATCATAAATCTAAACGGCTTCCCCGACTCCGGACTCCGGACTCCGGACTATTGACTCTTTCCATCAGTTTTTAACACCTGTGCCATCAAAGCGGCTTGGACTGTTTCACCCAGCGAGATTGCTAGAGGTCGAGCCTTTTCAATTTCGCCGTCAATTGTGCCAAGCGGTGCAATTGGAATCTTGAGACTAACAGCAACCCAAGGAACGCGGCTTCCCTCCCTCTGGGCAGAACGATCTGCGAAAAACCATTGGCTGGGAGCTGGGTGGCCTCCCCCAGACCAAGCGTACCATTGCACGACGGCGTAAGTTTGCTGCTGATTCCAGGCGCGGAAAAACTGGCTCTCGACTTTGGCAATGGGTGAAGTTGGTGCTGTAAACTGCAACTGGCGATAGGAATCTGTTTGCCATTGCTCAACACCGTTAATGTCCATCCACTCCACCTCTGGCTGACCCTTATCATCTTTTTGGGGAAACAACCGCAGAGTTATGGGCTTTTGGTCCTCTCGCTGGATTTCTTGAGTTAACCACTTATGACCGCCAACGATCTCTAGCTCCTGTTTTACAGTCTTCCAGCCCGGAATCGTTAGCCCCTGCTGCTGGAGATTTTTTAGCTGTTTGAGGTTGGCAACTTTTGGTGGATGTGCCCAAGACCACTGTCCGCTGAGGTAGGAGGGAACGGCTGCGATCGCTACCATCAGCAGCAGAAAACACAGCACTAAGACTTTGGGTAATTGCGATCGCTCTATTAACTTGGAAACACTCGCGGTTTTCATAAGTTATTAATAGTTAGTTGATATTCGCCACTTCCAAATTCATACTAATCGCTAACTTCTAAGGTATATCTGTTTATCGCATTCATTAAAACCACAATTAGCCCCAACATACAGGCCGAATAAACGTCACCCCCCCACCCTTCGTGCAACCATGCAAATAAATTATCTTGACCCGTGCCGTGAAAAAAGCTGAGCAAAGTATTGCGAATAATATTAGCAGTGACGCTGATAACTACAGCCCCACTTAACAACAAAATTGCCTTGTTGCGCGAACCCCAAGCACCAGTCCAGTAAAGCAGCATCATTGCCACGTATAAGCTGGTAAACAACATTTTTAGTCCCGCACAAAAAGGTGCTACTTCAACAATTCTTCCCCCCACATATAAATAAATTTCTCTAACCGTCACGTTAAGACCCAGTTGATTCAAAATAAACCCAGCGGTTCCAGCAATAAATTTTTGTAGGGGCAACGTATAGGGAGCAATCAAGTAGGGAACTGCTGTAGGCGTCGCTAAAAATATTAGCAATAGTGGGAAGCTTTGCAGCTTAAAACCAGGTACGCCCTTTATCCACAGGCAAAGTCCGGCTAATATAGCGGGAAAGGATAAATTCACTAAATCAGACAAGCCGCTGAGATACAATATTCCCCCCAAAGTCAGCAATCCAGCACCCACAGGATGCGCTTTATCGGGCAGTTTGCACCACTCGTTCCAGTTGAGCCAAATGATGTAGGCTGCGAAGGGCAGACCAATTAAACCGTGACTGAAATATTCATGTTCAATACTAATGCTTTTTTTTAGCCAACCATCGTACCAATGGACGATTAGGGGAGCATAGAGAACCACCAGCAAACCAATAATAGATACCTCTAGCCAGTAGCGCTCAATTGTACTGGTAACTTTCCGATCGATTTGCATATTTTGTCCTTTGTTAGTTGTTAATTTTCATAAATTGCGAGACGCAATAAATGGGCGTCTCTACAAAAATCATTAATGGCTAATCAACGCTGATTCAATAGCTGTTACCACCATCTTAACTTCGGTGTCGCTCAAGCCAGGATACATCGGCAAAGACAAAATTTCTCTGCACAAAGCTTCAGCATGGGGTAAGTCACCTTCTTGATATCCTAAATTATTAAAAGCTGGTTGGAGATGACAGGGAATAGGGTAATGGATGCCTGTTTGTATGCCTTGAACGGCTAGTTTTTCCTGGATGTTTTCCCTATTTATCGGACAGCTTTCGGTTACTCGAATGACGTAGAGATGATAAATATGACCATTAGTGCTGTGGTTTTGAATGGGAAAAATTCCGCGCGATCGCAATGGTTCTAGTAATGTATCGTAGAGCTGAGCCGCCGAGTTGCGCGACTTATTCCACGAGTCCAAATGGGGCAGTTTGACATTGAGTATAGCTGCTTGTATGGTATCGAGTCGGCTATTCGTGCCTAATTCGGTATGGTAATATTTGCGGGGTGCGCCATAGTTGCGGAGCGATCGCATTTTTTGCGCTACGCTTTCATCGCTGGTAATTACCATTCCTCCATCCCCAAATGCTCCCAAATTTTTGCTGGGGTAGAAGCTAAAAGCCGCTGCTTTGCCAATAGAACCAGCGCGATATCCCTCTCGCAAAGCTAAGTGAGCCTGGGCTGCATCTTCAAAGATTACCAGGTTGTAGGTATCGGCAAAATCTAATAACTGAGGCGGCGAAACCATCTGTCCGTAGAGATGTACTGGCAATATTGCCTTAGTTTTTGACGTTACCGCTTTTGCTGCTGCTACTAAGTCAATTAAGGCTGTTTGGGGGTCGCAATCGACTAAAATTGGCAGTGCGCCTGCGTTTAAAACGCCTATTAGCGTAGCTACAAAGGTATTAGCGGGTAGAATTACTTCATCGCCGACACCAATATTACAAGCCTGTAAACCGAGAGCGATCGCATCCGTTCCCGACGCTACCCCAACCCCGTATTTTACACCGCAGGCATGGGCGAAAGATGCCTCGAATTCAGCTAGAGCCTTCCCTAAAACAAAATCTCCTCTATCTACTACAGACTGAATTGCCTGTTCTATGGACTGCTGAATCGGTTGGTGTTGCAGCGAGAGGTCAACAAACGGAACCTTTACGGGGACATCATTAGTCATAGGTGGATCAACAATAGCGGTTAGATGTTTTTAGCAAAAGCATCCATCTAATATATTTATGGCGGATATTGACAGCGTTGAACGCGCAAAATTATCAAGACTTTGTAAAGTTTTTCTCTATATTCGCTCGCTTTTAGATATTAAATTGGCATTTTCCTATGCTGAAAGCCGGAAATGGAAATATGAGAGCGATCGCATATTTGCTGACTTGCTATCTAATATTACAATTATTTCTTCGCCATGACCTAAAAACTGTAGCTTAAAAAATGATTAGCCGCAGGGGTCTTATTTTCTTCTATTCAAGCTAGTCTTTAAAAATAGAAAGGGGCTAAACAGACTTCCCAGAAAAAATTCCATCTCGAAAGCAGCAATTAGATCGGTTTTAAGTTGCTGTCGGTACTTGATGAAGTGGAATGCGACCCGGCGCAGATTCCCTAATATTGTTCTGAGAATAATAATTGGTTTCTGCGAATTTTTTACATCCACCATTCGCAGCGAACACGTAGCCAAACCACAGCCTCTCGCGAGAGTAAGTAAGTAACCTCGTTCTAGTCGCCATTGGGGAATTTGATGATAGGTATGCATCGCCGGGTTATACCAAATTTCCCAGCCTGCTTTATGGATGTAAAGTAATGGTTCGTAATCATCTCCCTGCACCATTACTCCAGGCAATTTCCCAGTAAGAAAAGGACGGCTGGGGACGCTTTCCAACCAAGCTTGTTTGCGAACAACTAAAGCAGCAGCAGGGGGAAGTCTTAAGCTATCTGCATCAAATAAATGAGGTTTATCTCCATGTTCTCTAATCGCTAGAAATTGTTTTATTTTATCAAAATTTTCTGGTGGTTCCCCTTCAAAAGCGCCGTGAATTTGACCGCTGTAGGCTCCTGCTTTTGGATGTTCTTTCCCAAAGATATAAGCCGCAGCAAGCCAATTAGTATCGGGCAGATTATCATCATCAAGAAAAAAGATTAATTCTCCTCTGGCTTCCCTTACAGCCCGTTGTCGTGCAAAGGCGGCTCCTTGTTCTGCTTCAAAATAATACTTTAAGGGATATGAATATTGCCAGTTATTGATCTCACTTTCAACAATTTTTGCTGTAGCGTCTTTACTGTTATTATCAACAATGATAATTTCCCAATTAAGGTGTTTTATATTAGATTGTTGTAGTAATTTTTCTAAGAGCTTTGGCAACCGAGTTGCACCGTTATAAGTTGGTATAGCAACTGTAAAATCTAAAGACATATTTTCTCAGTATGAAAATTTTATTGTAGATAAGTGTTGTATTAGGAGGGTTCGATGTAACTGTTTTTAGGTAGTTGGTTAAAATAGCCATTTTTCCAGAGGTAAAAAGGACTAATTAAGCTACTGATAAACAACTGCATCTCACAAGCCGCCACCAGGTCGGTTTTGACTTTAAAACCATGTTTGAGTAAGTGAAATACAATTTTTCGCAAGTCGTTTGCCATATAAGCAAGCGTTTTAATTGGTACGAACCAGGGTTTGACGTTCACCATGCGCGTGACATGGCGGCTAAGTCCAATACCGCGAATAAACGGAATTAAGTACTCTTGCTGCAAGCGCCAATGGGGAATTTTGTGGTCGATTTCCATAGCTGGGTTGTACCAAATTTCCCATCCTCCTGCTTGAATGTAAGACAACATTTCTAAGTCTTCACCTGTAAGCATATTGCCATTGGCTCTGCCTGTCAAAATCATGTGGTTGGGAACGCTTTCTAACCAGGCTTGTTTGCGGACGACTAACCCGGCGGAGGGAGGAAGTAATTTTTTGCTAGGTTCATACAGTAGGGGAATAGAACCGCGCTCGGTAATAGCTAAAAATGGGATAATTTTTTTAAAGTTTTCTGGGGGGGGTACTTCAAAATCACCGTGAATTTGGCTGCCATAAGCGCCTGCTTTGGGGTGCTGTTTCCCAAAATTATAGGCAGCTTCTACCCAATTTTGTGTGGGGATATTATCATCATCAAGAAAACCAATTAGCTCCGATTTGGCTTCTTCAAAGGCGCGGCGTCGGGCAAATGCTGCTCCTTGCTGGGGTTCAAAGCAGTATTTTAAGGGATAGTTTTGAGGCCAATTTTGTTGATAGGTTTGAATGAGTTTTGCAGTATTGTCTTTACTATTGTTGTCTATAACAATAATTTCCCAGGATAAAAATGAGATATTAATTTGGCTTCGCAGTTTCTCCAAAACTTCAGGTAAGCGGCTTTCTCCGTTATAGGTTGGGATGGCGACGGTAAAATCAACTGACATGGTATTTAAGACAAACTGAGTATTGCGATCGCGCTAAGTATATCCGACTTTCCCCGGTAAAGGGTAGTGCCGATATCTGCTCTAAGTATGCCCAAAAACTCTAGTTAAAGTAACCACCGCTTATAGAATACGCCCATTGGCTAAAATCAATTTTGGAGTTATGGGAGAAAACAGCTAGGGGCGATTTAACGCGCCGGAAATTTATCGTTATTTGTAACTAGATTGGTCTGCGTCCGCCAAAGACGGCAAAGCTGAAATTTTTGTACCAACAATCCACGTCTTGAAAACCTGCCGCTTCTAGCCAGTCGAGTTGACTGCCAAGAGGTGCCATGCGATCGTATTCCATGCGCTTCAAGGCGGCTGAGAGATCTTCTTCTGAGATACCAAGGGCACGAATTGAATCGAGCCATTGTTGTCGATACTGTTTCTCTAGGTGAGGGGTTTTACCCAAGACTTGCTCGGCATTGACGAACATTCCCCCAGGAGTCAAGGTATGGTAAATTCGCTGATAAAGACGTTGTTTGTCAGGGTCAGATAGATGATGAATTGATAAGCCAGAGATAACTAGGTCATAGTCAGATTCTAAATCAGTTTCAAGGTAGTCATCAATCAATATTTTAGGGTATTTTCCCATGTGACTAAATCGAGCGATCGCTTTCTCCAACATCTCAGTGGCTAAGTCGATGAGGGTGAATTCTGCATTAGGAAAGACTGCCTGAACCATGCCAGAATAAAGTCCTGTTCCCGCACCCAAATCCAGAACCTTTAGGGGTGCGTTGCGCTCGCTAGGTATGACCTCAACTGCTGTTCTGTAAAAGTCATCAAAACACGGAATCAGGGTGCGACGTAGCTTGTCATAATCTGCTGCGGCAGCATTAAAAGCTTGCTGAATGTTCATTTTCTTGTTCGCTGACAATAATAGAAATTTTAGCCATAGAAATAGGCAACAGGCTAGAATCATTTCTGGAGTTATTAGAGAAAACAGCTATGGGCGATTTAACGCGCCGGAAATTTATCGTTGTCTCGACGCTGGCGGCGGGGTTTGCCTTAGCAGTTGAGCCTATTACTGCTGCTGTTATCAAGACGGATAGTAGAGGCTTAGTGGCGGGTGAAGTAAAGATTCCCGTTCAAGATGGGGAAATTCCAGCATATAGGGCTATGCCAGCGACTGGGGCTAATTTCCCGGTTGTGTTGGTTGTGCAGGAAATTTTTGGCGTACACGAACACATTCAGGATATTTGTCGCCGCTTTGCTAAGTTGGGTTATTGCGCGATCGCGCCTGAAATGTTTGCCCGTCAAGGCGATGTTTCCAAACTCACCGACATTCAAGAAATTATCACCAAAGTTGTCTCTAAAGTTCCAGATGCCCAAGTTATGTCCGATTTAGATGCAACTGTTGCATGGGCAGGAAAATCGAGCAAAGGTAACATCGACAAATTAGCAATTACAGGTTTTTGTTGGGGCGGGAGGATAGTTTGGCTGTATTCAGCTTACAACCCCAAAGTTAAAGCGGGAGTTGCTTGGTACGGGCGCTTAGTTAGCCCATCTACGGAGTTAACTCCCAAGCATCCTATCGATATTGCAGCTAATTTGAAAGTACCCGTTTTGGGACTTTACGGTGCTAAAGATGACGGAATTCCTAACGAGACAGTAGAGCAAATGCGTAAGGCGCTTAAGGGTGGGCGCAGCGGTTCGCAAATTATCCTTTATCCGAATACTCCGCACGGTTTTAATGCCGACTATCGCCCAACTTATCGCCAGAAAGAATCTGAGGATGGCTGGAAGCGTTTGCAGGCTTGGTTTAAGAAGAATGGTGTTGCTTGATTAGTGGAGATGACGCTCGCGCAATAGTACTATAAATGGCTCTAAAACCCTTGGTTTCATCGCTGGCTGCCAAGGGTTAATTATAGCCAAAAGCGCGATCGCTACACTTAGCTAAAATTGAGGGTAAGTTAAGAGAGCGATCGCTTTATTAACCCGATTTTAAAGTAAAAATATAATTTAAATTATCTGACACCCTAGAAATTTATCGCCATACAAATACGTTCAAATTAAGGATGGAGCAAAAAATCTGTTAGGAGCAAGCGCTGATAACTGCTGCTCGTTTGCTGGAACCACCATTTGAATCGAACCTGTGCTGTCATTATGAGTTAATTGCACCAAATATTCGGCAACAACCGCCAAAACGCCAAGGCTGGCTGGGGCTAGCTCGACTATAGTTTGTAAAAGAAGCTCAATAATGATTCGCTTACAGTCAACTCTCATGGCTTACCTTCCTTTTGAGAGTTGTCTAGAGTGGGGTGAACAAGAAGCCTATGACACTCTCAGCGTGTAACTAAATCGTAAAAATTCCTTCTAGTTGATTTCATGCGGATTTCTACGGTAGTAATTGGGTCGGTAGCAGAAGCCCCAGTATTATCCACAGTATCTTCATAGCATTGGGCGAAAATCGCCCGAACTCAATACCAGCAAACTAGGCGCAAGTGTTAAGCGATCGCTCAACGCGCCGAACCCGCGAGGTCAGCCAATAAAAAACCCCAGTCAAAAGACTGGGGCGATCGCGATTTACGCATACCTGACAATTTTCGTCGCAGGCTAATGACCTAGCAGCTTATCTCGCAGGTGTTTAATGCGATCGCGCAACGTCGCCGCTTCTTCAAACGCCAGCTTTTTCGCCGCTTCTTTCATCTGCGCTTCTAGTTGACTAATCAACTCTGGCATATCTTCTAGAGACAGATCGTCTGCTTGTTCGTAAGCCGTTTC
This sequence comes from Microcoleus sp. FACHB-831, assembly GCF_014695585.1. NCBI lineage: Bacteria > Bacillati > Cyanobacteriota > Cyanophyceae > Oscillatoriales > Microcoleaceae > Microcoleus > Microcoleus sp. FACHB-831. The sequence goes on from NZ_JACJON010000079.1 coordinate 144,672, forward strand.
TAGCTGTTGAGAATTAAGCCGCCGCGACACATCTAGAAAAGCCAAAATAGAATTAGTCGATTTCTTGATAATTTGCTGCGGCGTAATCCCATGCATCTTGTTATGTGCAAGCTGAATACCGCGCCGCCGCTCGGTTTCATCCATCGCTTTGATCATGCTATCTGTGAGATTATCACCATATAAGATAGCTTGTCCGCGCACGTGACGCGCCGCTCTACCGATAGTTTGAATGAGCGATCGCTCTGCCCTCAAAAACCCTTCCTTATCTGCATCCAAAATCGCCACAAGCGATACTTCTGGTAAATCTAAACCCTCCCGCAACAAGTTAACACCAATTAGCACATCAAACTCACCTTCTCGCAAAGCTTGGAGAATTTCGATTCGTTCAATTGATTGAATTTCCGAGTGCAAATAACGTACCCGAATTGCCCGTTCTTGCAGATACTCCGTCAAATCCTCCGCCATACGCTTCGTTAGCGTAGTTACCAACACCCGCTCTTGACGCTTTACTCTGTCTTTAATTTCACCTAATAAATCGTCAACTTGCCCTTCTGTTGGACGGACAAATATTTCTGGATCTATTACGCCAGTCGGTCGAATTACTTGCTCTACAACTCGCCCCTCTGATACTTCAATTTCCCAGTTGCCAGGAGTAGCAGAAACAAATATACACTGATTGGCCTTTGCCCAAAATTCGTCTGACTTAAGCGGTCGATTATCCGCTGCACTGGGTAAGCGAAATCCATGCTCGATCAACACTTTTTTCCTAGCTTGATCGCCGTTAAACATCCCCCTAATCTGCGGTACGCTGACGTGAGATTCATCCACCACTAACAGCCAATCTTTAGGAAAATAATCAATTAAACATTCTGGTGGTTCTCCAGCACGGCGTCCAGCCAAAAAGCGCGAATAATTCTCCACGCCGTTGCAGTACCCCACCTCTCGCAACATCTCCAAATCGTACCGAGTGCGATGTTCTATCCGTTGAGCTTCTAATAGTTTGCCTTGTTTCTGAAATTCTGCTATCTGATCGTTTAGTTCTGCCTCAATTGCATCGCAAGCAGATTGTAAACGATCCTTTGGGGTGACAAAGTGGCGAGCTGGATAAACATTGATAGCTTCAAGGCTCTGAATAATTTCTCCTGTTACAGGATCGACGTAACGAATGGCATCAATTTCATCGCCAAAAAATTCTATGCGGATAATTCTATCTTCGTAGGCGGGGCCAATTTCTAACACATCGCCCCTAACTCGGAAGCGCCCCCGTCCTAATTCTAAATCGTTGCGGCTATATTGCACTGTGGCTAATTCTCGCAACATTTGTCGCTGATTTATTTCCATTCCTACTTTTAAGGAAATGGCCGATTTTAGGTATTCCGAGGGAATACCCAAACCGTAGATACAACTGATAGAAGCAACGACGATTACATCGCGGCGTTCAAAGAGCGATCGCGTCGCAGAGTGCCGCAACATATCAATTTCTTCGTTGACTTGGGCAGTCTTTTCAATGTAGGTATCTGTGACGGGAATATACGCTTCTGGTTGATAGTAATCGTAGTAACTGATGAAGTATTCAACGGCGTTGTGGGGAAAGAATTCTCGCAATTCATTACACAACTGGGCGGCTAAAGTTTTGTTGTGAGCCAGGACTAGGGTAGGTTTGCCAATATTCTCAATAACTGATGCTACTGAGAATGTCTTACCCGTACCCGTCGCGCCTAGCAGAGTTTGATATCTTGCGCCAGCTTGCAAGCCTGCGGTAAGTTGCGCGATCGCACCAGGCTGATCGCCTGTTGGCTGAAATGGTGCTTCGAGACGAAATGGCGTCATACAGTTTTGCGGAGTGTCTTGTAGTGCCTCGACTCTCTAATAGTAGCCATTTGCTCAAGTGATGCCGATCGCAAAGCCGATCGCACGTAACCCAGATCTCCCAACCCCTTGCAGGCTGGCGGCTAGAAAAATTTCTTCTATTGCGGGCGATCGCACCCCAGCCTAGCTATTTTTTTACAAATCTTTACCCATATATGTTTTTTTATGTTGGCCTAGTAAAGATATCTATACCTATTTAGGGTTTTTTAAAGTTAAACTCAGATAAATAAGAACAACCCTCTAACCGCCCTTTTTAAGGGTGTAGGGGGGATCTAAATTTCGGAGCAATTTGCCTTAGTCACTTAAGAATCCAGAGGACTTAAATTATGAGCATTAACAACACTGCGGAAATGGGAAATACCCCCACAACTAGCCGACGCGGCAAAAAAAGTGCCAAGGTGAAAGCGGAAAAAACGGCGCAAGTTATTACTTTGTCAGTTCAAGAATCGCCACAGAGTAGCGCGATCGCCGAAACTCAAAGTGACCAATCATTTTCTCTACCTGGGAACGTTGAGATTAGCGACACAATCAACTTAGCAGGAATCCGTCCAATTGCCTCCAGCGATTTGCAAGTTGCAGATACCGTAAAAATGGCAGGAATCCGTCCAATTGCCTCTAGCGATTTCCAACTTGCCTCAACAGTTAATTTGGTAGGGATGCGTCCAATTGGCTTAAGTAATCTGCAATTTTCCTCGACAGTTAACTTCTCTGGAATTCGCCCAATTGCCTCAAATAATAGTGACGATATTGCAACTCTTATTGGTTATCTAGATTAGGTAGAAACCCAATATCTGTGCCTTTACAAACCCGGTTTATATAAAAACTGGGGTTCTTTACTTTGGCTGAATTTATTATACTTGCATTATTTTGTTGACTAAATGCATAACCAATTATTCTATGGAGATAACCTTGACTACTTACGGCAAAATATTGAAAACAATTTTGTAGATTTATGCTACATCGATCCGCCTTTCAATTCTAGTCGTAATTACAACCAAATATATAACCAAATTGACAACAAAAATAAATTTCAGTCACCAGCTTTTATCGATATATGGACGTGGGACAACAAAGCGCAAGAAGGTTTTACCCAAATAATTGGCAACTATCAAGGTAGATTTACACCGCAAAGCATTGCACTCATCGCAGGTTTATCAAATGTATTGGATAAAGGAAGCTTGCTAGCTTATTTGGTAAACATCACCCTGCGTGTAGCGGAAATTCATCGCGTCTTAAAGCCTAGTGGTAGTTTTTATCTTCATTGCGATCCTACCGCCAGTCATTATCTTAAATTAGTGCTTGATGCTATTTTTTGTCCCCAAGGTGGATATTTCCAGAATGAAATTATTTGGTGTTATTCAGTGGGAGGAAAAACTAAGGAGAGGTTTGCTAGCAAACATGATGTAATTTTTTATTATACAAAAACTAATCAATACACTTTTAATATTGAGGCTGCTTCTATTTCCAGAAAACCTAAGTCTCACATGAAACTGAGAGTAGATACAGACGGAAGAGAATACCAAGAAAAAATTGAGAGAAAAACAGGAAAAATTTATAAATACTACTTGGACGAAGGCAAAATTGCTGAAGATTACTGGACAGACATTGAAACTCTAAATCGTGGGGATAAACAACGCTTAGGTTATCCTACCCAAAAACCTGAAGCGCTATTAGAACGTATTATTAAAGTTAGCAGCAATGAAGGGGACTTGGTGTTGGATGCTTACTGCGGTTGCGGTACTACTCTAGTGGTTGCTCAACGCCTAAAACGCCATTGGATAGGTATGGATATCACTTATCAAAGTATCAGTCTGTGCTTGAAACGCTTTGAAGATTCTTTTGATAAAAATGTAGTTCCTCAAGTCAATCTTAACGGCATACCCATTAATCTGAAAGAAGCGATAGCGCTTTCTAAACTTCAAGGTAAAGAATTTGAAAAATGGGCTATTCTTACCTATTCAAATAACCATGCTATCATCGAGCGCAAAAAAGACAAAAATAAAAGCGTAGATGGGATTGTCTACTTTTTAGGAGAAAGCGGAGAACAAGAGAAGATCATCTTGCAAGTTAAGGCAGGTGATCTTAACTCGGATGATATTAAAGAATTGGATGACAAGAGGAAGCGCGAACAAGCAGCGATCGCTATCTTCATAACCTTGAAAACACCCAACTCAGAAATGTTCCAACAAGCGATCGCTTGCGGAATATACAATCACCAAGCTTCTCGTTGCAACTACCCCCGTCTTAAAATTGTTACTATCAAGGAAATGCTCGAAGAGGCAAAGCGGCTCGATACATTCTTTTTCTTATAGTAACGCCTAGACTTTAGCCTTCCTTACAATCGTTAACTACTGCAATAATACTTTTTACGCCCTCTACTCAGTCTTTCGGCATATATAAAAAAGAACAAAAATGGCTTTAGTCTAATATATCCCCGGACAGACGGCTTTGTAAAATATTTCGGCTAAATTGGATACAGTTGGAAGAAGATAACGGAAAAGATTGAACCGTATCTTTTATTTTAATCTGTTTAATAAGAGGAAGAAGGAAAATGAGCCTTGAAGATAAAGCAAAAGCAACTGCAAAAAACCTTGAAGGTAAAGGTCAAGAAGCTTTAGGGAACGTAACTGGCGATCCAGAAGATCAAGCTGAAGGCAAAGCGAAGCAAGGCGAGTCCGCAGTTCGTCACGGTGTCGAAGATGTGAAAGATAAGGTTAAAAAGGCCATTGACTAGGTTTAAGCCTTTTTAATAGGGGTTTAGGTAAGTGGCCTCGTTACCTAAAAATTATAGAGATTTGCCCTTACCAAAACCCCATACTTCTATCAACCAACCGTGCTTTTTAGAGGAGGAAAAATTGAGTTTATTTCAGCAGACTCGGAAAATTTTGACCGCGTTAGTACTGGTATTAGTCCTCACCATTACTACAGCCTGTGGTGGAACCGCACAAGCCACAAAGCCCAACTCACTACCTGCACTCAGCGGTAATAGCTACGCACAGTTAGAACGTGGTAGCACCCAATCGGGTCAAGAGTTTGGCACTTGGGTAATGCAGACGGCTAAAGGATTAGTTCAGGATGCATACGTGCGCGATAACAACAAACTAGGGGTTGTGATTACGCCTCAAGTTAAACCAAGCGATGTGAAAACATTGGCTAAATCTTTAGCCCAAGGGTTTCACAAAAACTTTCCCAGCCAAGATTTAACAGTTTTGGTATACGCGCCGGATAAAAAACTGATTTTGACAGCAAAATATGACGAGCAGTCAAAACAGATTCAATATCAAGGTGCTTAAGCAGAATTTTGACACCACTTTTGTTTGAAACTTTTGTTTGAAATTAGGAAATAAAAAAATGAGCAGCAGCGAACAATATAAACGCCAAATTATGAACGATTTGGCTAGCGGCAACGTCGAATCTTTCGATGACGTGCCAGCAGACCCCGCGACAGAATACCAAAATTTTGATGATTTTGCCCAGCGCTCCACGCGAGATGAGCGCCGTCAATTGTTTGGTCGTTCTCTACATCCAGAAACAATTCCGGTAAGCCAAATGGAGCCGGAATTGCAAAAAGCGATCGCGCAGATTCAGCCCCAAGATCGCGATGATGTCGCTCGCGAATTCTTCAAGCGTTTAAAAGAAAGAGGACTGAGCGATCGCCAGTTGGAACAACAACTGAGCTTGTCTAGCCATCATCCCAATCATATGAGTGCAGACGATGTTAGCAAATTGGCTGGCTTCGCCTATCACTCTCATCCCGACATTTTCCAAGAAGTATTAGCTGACAAACCCGCGATCATGAAGTTTCTAGGCAATCCAGTCGTCGCCGCTGTATTTGGCATTATGGCTGCCAAATGGTTGAGCGGTCGTCGGGCGCCGTAGAAACAACGCTTAACGCTTCTTGTTAATAGCTCTTAATAGCTTAACGAACAACCCCGCTTAATATTAGGCGGGGTTGTTTATTAAAATTTGTCACTACCAACACCAGTAAAGTGGCCATCTGTTTTGATAGCGTTAATCGTATCGACCACCTGTTGAATGGCATTCGCTTGCTCCTCAGCAGTCAACAAAATCTGCTGATTATTCAAAACCACATTATTGACAGCATCCTTCACCCCACTAAAAGCGCCAGCCGTCTCTTCCGAGATTTTCATCCCAGTCTCTACAGTCATAGTTCCTTCCTTCGTCGCCTTCGCTGTCGAATTTATAGCCATTTGAATATCAGAAACAAGCACACGAATTTGACCAGCTGAGTTTTTACTTCTATCTGCTAGTTTGCGAATTTCTGCTGCTACGACGCCAAAACCTTTACCTTTCTCACCCGCACGGGCAGCTTCAACTGCTGCATTCAGCGCCAGCATATTAGTCTGGTTAGCTAAATCGCTCACGAGGGTGGAAATATTGCCAATTTGATGGGTTTGTCCTTTCAGAAGCACAATCTCCCGCGCGATCGCCTCCACCTTCTCCTTCAGCGTTGTCATGCCTTCGATAGTTTGCTCAACCGCCTTCGTTCCCCCTGAAGCCATGTTCAACGCTGCATCAGCTCCCCCAGCGGCGGCAGAGGCTTGAAGCGCCGTAGCCCGCGAAGAAGCCCTCAGCTCATCCATTTGTCGCAATGCTAACTGTATCCGCTGATGCTGGTGACGTTCTCTCTCTAGCGCAATCTCTAGTTCAGTTGTACGCTCTTTTAGCTCGCTCGTGCGTTCTTGTACTTGCTTTTGAATTTCGGCTGTACGTCCCACAGACATAAACAGATAGAGGACCATGCTGCCAGTCATAAGTAACCCGATGGCGAGGATAGCCAATGCTCCCTGGTGGGCGGCAATACCTCCATAATCTGACGTTGGCAAAATTAAAAGCATCCACTTACGATCTGCTACGTTGAAGATGCGGGTACAAGCAGTTCGCTCTTGGCATTTTCCCCCTACATCATCTAAAGGTGCATCTTCGCGACTTGGGTCATCTATTAATTGTTTCGTGCTGGAGTCATAACGAACTAGAAAGCTTTCTTGGCCAGTGGCTGAATTGTCGTAAAGATAAAAGTTAATCTTGTCTAAACTTAGATCTTTTAGAGAAGACTTAACAATATCAGTAATCTGAAAAGCACCACTAACAAAACCTTGCAAATTTGCGCGACGACTTAGCAATGTATTAGTAGCAGTATCGTTGCGGTAAACTGGCAAGAACAGTTGGAACCCAGGCTGATTGTTATTTACTAACGTGATTCGCCCAGAAGCAACCGCTGCGTTTGTATCTCGCCCCTTATCTAAAGCTAGCTTACGAGGAGGATCGGAAGCTACATCGAAGCCTACAACTTTCCTACGGTCTGCTAATGGCTCTACATAGATAATTGGGAAATATTCCTGCTCTTGTGCGGCTCTTATAGGTTTTCCATCAGCACCTATCTGATAAATTTGAAAATTTGAAAAACCCTCTGCTTCCACAGCTTTTTCGTAGGCTTGTCTATCTTTTGCAGAAACACGCTCCAACCAAGTTAGCCCATAGATAGCAGAATAGCGAGAGAAACTGGGTTGAACAAATTTCTGAAAATCTTTCCGAGTAACCTGGTCAGAGGCAGTATATAAGGCTTGAATAGATCGCACAACTTCCAAATTTTCGTTGACACTCCGCTGCAAGGCAGTACTAAGGGAGTTAGCCCGCTCTTGAAATTCTATTTGCAATTGTTTATTTTCCCAATTCCACACTATTGCGGAGGCTAAAATAGACAAGCAAACTCCTGTGCAGAGTGTCAATCCCACTGTCATGTAACGGCGATCGCCTAACCTTGCCGGATTTGAGCGATCTTCCTCCAAAACCTGTTCAATTCCATTCATATCAAGTCCTTTTAATCGCTTTGTTTATATACTGCACGCAGGCATAAACTGTTAGAAAATACTAGGCGCGTAGAAAACTTATCTGCTAATGACTAACTATTAACTACAAATAGTGCAATCGAAAAAATTTACCCAGGCGATCGCGCCAAGCATAGTCTTTCATTTGTTAAGTCACATGTGGATGGGTTTATCTCACTTTTGTAAAATTTTACACCCTAAAAAATTATAATTATTCATATATCCCCGCAAAATAAGGTTCTTAGCGTTTTACATTTCCCACACCCTCTTAAACAGGATGGTAAGCCACCAGGCTCACAATGACTACTTGGCTAAAAAATATAGCCTTCTTGCTAGCATGAAAAGCTATATTTTTTACGCTCGTAACCACTTGAGAATCAGGATAACTGACGCCGCCAAAAAAGTTTGAAAGCCTGCCTTAGCTTCCCCATAGGGAAAACTCAGGCAGGCTTCCTGCGCCATCCAGAGACTTTAGACTCTGGATTGTTTAAATTTTTACTTGTTAAACAGTAGCTAATTCAGGTGTGGGGCGCTTGCTATTACGAACACCAGCGATCGCACTTGCATAATCTGGCGCGTTGAACACCGCAGAACCAGCCACAATCGCATTCGCACCAGCTTCCAAAACCTGCCAACTATTGTTACCCTTCAGACCCCCATCAACCTCAATCCAAGGATCTAAACCGCGTTCATCGCACATCTGGCGCAACTTGCGAATCTTCGGCAGAACACCAGGGATAAAACTCTGACCCCCGAAGCCTGGGTTAACGCTCATAATTAGCACTAGGTCGCAAAGCTCTAGCACGTACTCAATTAGTTCCAAAGGAGTCGAAGGATTGAGTACCACGCCTGCCTGTTTGCCCAATTCCTTAATTTGGCCCAGAGTGCGGTGCAAGTGAGGAGAAGCGTTGTGTTCAGCATGAACGGAGATAATATCTGCCCCTGCCTTAGCAAAATCTTCCACATACTTTTCTGGTTCCACAATCATCAAGTGGACATCCAGAGGCTTTTTAGTAACGGGGCGAATTGCTTGCACGATCAGCGGGCCAATCGTAATGTTGGGCACAAAGCGGCCATCCATTACATCGACGTGAATCCAATCAGCGCCAGCTTCGTCTACCGCCCGAATTTCTTCCCCCAATCGGCTGAAATCGGCTGATAGTATAGATGGAGCAACAACAATAGGCTTCTGGGATTGGCTTTTGGTCATGGCTAGTGATACTCTTCTGCTTCCTCGGAAGTATACATTTTAACAAAATATTTAGAATTTCCTAGCGCCTCCGATCCCAGGCATCCCCCAATTTAAACATTTTTTTTGGAGAAACTTCCTTGGCAAAACGGCAGACTATCAAAAAATTAGTATGGATTGTTTGGGGGCTGGGTATTTCAGGCTTAACCAGTCCCGTATTGGCTAAAGAACCCTCAACACTCTCAGAAGTAGGAATTGATGCCATCAAGCTACAAGCACCCCCCTATAACTTACTGGGTCGTAAGATTGCCATCGGTCAGGTGGAAATTGGCCGACCGGGATATTTCGGGTTGGACAAAGCTGTATCCCTACATCAGGTGCTATCCCTATCAGGAGTGTTCTATCGCGATACTCCAGCCAAAGCCAATGCCAATCTAGATCCCCATGCAACCATGGTGGCGGGGATGATGATTAGCTCTGATAAGGCAAGACCGGGCGTAGCACCGCAAGCACGGCTGTACTCTTCTGCGGTTGGCTCACCCAAAACCAGCGGTCAACCGGAGGAGTGTTTAGCGACGCAGTACGTGGCGCAGCAAAACGGCGGCGATGTGCGAGCGATTAACTTTAGTTTTGGGGAATCTTTAGATCGAGACGCTCGACCTAATGCGGTTTTAGATGGCAATGCCTTGCTGACGCAGTGTGTAGATTGGTCGGCGCGGGTTCACGACGTTTTTTATGCGATCGCTGGCAATCAAGGCAGCGGAGGCATTCCCATACCCACAGACAACTTCAATGGCGTCAGCGTTGCCTATACAACCCGCCGCCAGGGAGTTTTTACCAAAGTAGACTTTGCTAACTTGAGCGCTGCCCCTGTTGGCGTTGGCAAGCGCCTCCTCGACCGCGAAATTAACGTCGGGCCTCGTCGCGCCATTAGTATCGTCGCGCCCGGTAGTAATGTCGAATTAATAGACTTAGAGGGTAAGGTAAATCGCGTCACAGGCACGAGTTTTGCGGCTCCTCAAGTTACAGCATCTGTGGCTTTGCTTCAAGAGTATGGCGATCGCCAGTTGCGAACAAAACAACCCCAGTGGACTACAGATTCTCGCCGCCACGAAGTTATGAAAGCCGTGCTGCTCAACTCAGCCGAAAAAATCAAAGACTCCGGCGATGGTCTGCGCTTGGGAATGACTCGCACTATGTTGGCAAAAGATAACACCGATTGGTTAGAATCCGATGCCTACAAAGACCGGAAAATCCCACTGCATTTACAAATGGGTACGGGGCAGCTTAATGTTTTCCGAGCATATCAGCAATTCAGCCCCGGTCAGCAGAGTCCAGCAGCGCCAGTTCCACCAACCGCATGGGATTATCGAACAATAAAGGCTTCCTCCATTCAAGATTATGTGTTGGATAAACCCTTACAAAAAGAAAGTTTTGTCTCCATTACGCTAGCTTGGGATCGCCTGGTGGAGTTGCAAGATACTAACAAGAACGGGCAGTTCAACGTAGGAGAAAGTTTTCGCGATCGCGGCTTAAATAACCTCGATATCTACCTAATGCGAGCAGAAGACAACGACACCAGCAAGAGCATCTGGTCTAGTGAAAGTGAAGTAGATAGTGTAGAACACATCTTTCAACAGGTTCCCACAACTGGACGCTATAAAATTCGCGTTCAGTTTCGTCAGCAGGCGAATGAGGACGTCCAACCTTATGCCCTTGCTTGGTGGACTGCCCCTGCCAAGTAAAAACTAAAAGAAATAATGTATCTAGGGTGGGCATTGCCCACCTTAATCTTTTTGTGTTGCGAAAACTGTAACCGCTGGAACGCTTGTTACCCAAACCCGTCATTCTTAAAAAGGAACTTCACGAGCAAGGGAAGCAGCAAAACATGAATCGGCAAATTTTCAGTCGAGCGGCAGCGATCGCTTCTACAACTCTTATATTACTAGGTTCGCTTGGATGGTGTATCATCAAAACCCCTAATACTGCCTTTTCGCGTACCAAACCTCAACAAGCAGCTTCCAATATTCCTGTAAATCAAAAGTTGGTTGCTGCTAACACAAAATTTGGCTTCAAGCTGTTTTCTGAAGTTCTCAAGCAAGATAGTAGCAAGAATGTTTTTGTATCGCCTTCTAGCGTGGCGATCGCTCTTGCAATGACCTACAACGGTGCTAATGGCGAAACCCAACAAGCAATGGCTAAAACCTTGGAACTACAAGGTATGAGTTTGCAAGCCATTAACGAAGCTAATGCCGCACTCCAAGCAAGCCTAGAAAATCCCGCTTCCGGTAAAGGCGTCGATTCATCGCGTCCCCAGCTAACCATTGCCAACTCCTTGTGGGCTAAACAGGGCGTTCCTTTCGAGCCGGAATTTCTCCAGAGAAATCGTCAATTCTATAAAGCCAAAATAACAAATTTAGACTTTACTTCTCCCAATGCTCCAGCCGTTATTAATAACTGGGTTAAGCAAAGTACGCAGGGCAAAATTAACCAAATTGTTGACACTATTCAAGCCGATCAAGTCTTATTTTTGATTAACGCCATTTACTTCAAAGGAAAATGGGAGACACCCTTTAACAAGAGTCAAACCTCAAACCAGACCTTCTACCAGTTAGACGGCACATCAACAAAAGTACCCATGATGTCCCAAAATGGTAAATACAGATACTACGAAAATAATAATTTTCAGGCTATTAGCATTCCTTACAGTAAAGGACGCCTCAGTTTTTATATCTTCCTTCCCAAACAAAACTCTACTAAGGGTAATTTATCACAAGAGTTTAACGCTGAAAACTGGCAAGAATGGATGACAAATTTTAAAATGCGAGAGGGTTATATTCAAATGCCTCGCTTTAAGATGGATTATGAAATTGAACTCACCAACGCGCTCAAAACATTGGGTATGGGAGTTGCTTTTAACTCAAGCGCCAATTTTACTCAAATGAGCCGCATCCCGCTTAACATTAATCAAGTCAAGCACAAAACTTTTGTGGAAGTTAACGAAGAAGGCACAGAAGCCGCAGCGGTTACTGCTATTGGCATCGTGACAACATCTGCACAGATTCCAGAGGAACCTTTCCGCATGATTGTTGACCGCCCATTTTACTGTGCAATTCGAGATAATCAAACTGGAACGCTTCTGTTTATTGGGTCAATCGTAGAACCAAAATGAAGCTTTTTAACATCTAGTTTTTACCGTATCAACTCTCTTAGGAGAGTGTATATTTATTTGTAGATATTATACAATTTTTGACAATAAATAGATTAATGTACCGTTATAAGTAAGCATATAAAAAGAAAATATTTTCTTTTTAAGAAAATTTTAATATTCAGTGCGTCCAGAACAAAGGATCTGGAACGCAGTTTGAGCGGGTGCGATTTTTTGCCTTCCCAGGCGATCGCGCCCTGCTATGCGTCGTCTATGGCCAAAAAAACCCAAGATAGCGCTCTAGACAGTAAAGTATCGCTGGCTGGGGCAGAAACTTAAGTAAAAGTTTCATTGACTTATAACCGTTTTGTGATAAATGCAGGAAAGTTTTTACAAGCTTCACAGAAAATTCACTGGGATTTGTTCGGGTAAGGACTTTCATTGAGATAGGGTGGTGAAACGGGGAGGGGGCGTATGTTAAGCAAGCCAAAAATAGTTTCAAAGAGCGATCGCGCAGAAGGGCCAAAGCTGTTGGAAGATAAAGCAGCCAGGATTGTAAAACTAAAAAGACAAATTCGCCGAGGAAAAGAGGCACAGCGATCGCTCGAAGCAGCACTTTTGGAAAGTGAAAACCGCTACCAAAACTTGGTGGAGTTGTCTCCATTAGCGATCGCCGTTCACAAACAAGAAAAATTTGTCTTTATCAACACCGCTGGAGCCAAATTATTGGGAGCAAATAGCCCAGAACAAATAATTGGCAAATCAATTTGGGATTTTATCCCTTTCGACTATCAAGAAAAGATAAAAGACCGACACCGAAAAATTCAGGAGGAAGGGAACCAAGCCGAGTTAATGGAACAAGAATTGATGCGCCTAGATGGGAAGGTCATCAATGTAGAAGTAGCCGGAATTGGGGTTACAGACGGGGGGGAATCGGCGACACAAATTATTATTAGAGACATTACTAAGCGCAAGCAAATAGAGAAAGCACTAAGAGAGAGCGAAGATCGTTGGAGAGCGATCGCGCAAGCCATCCCCGTTCCCCTTGTAATTAGCCGCGTTAGCGATGGCGTAATTTTGTATGCCAACGAGCAAATTAGCGCGACCTTCGGCATGCCGCTAGAACAATTAATTGGTTGCAAGGCACTGGATTTTTATGACGAGCCAAAAGATCGGGAAGTAATACTGGAAATACTGAAACGAGATGGCTATCTCTTCAACCATGAGGTTAAGGTCAGAAACGCAGAAGGCAAGCCGTTGTGGATGGCAGTGTGTTTAAGGTTTTTAATGTTTAACGGCGAACCAGCTACCGTAGCCGCCTTGTACGATATCACCGAGCGCCAGCAAACAGAAGCCCACCTGCACCTTTTAGAACGAGCGATCGCCGCTAGCAGCAACGGCATTGTCATCACCGACGCTCAACAGCCAGACAACCCATTAATTTATGCCAATCCCAGTTTTGAGAAAATGACAGGCTACAAAGCAGCCGAAGTTATCGGTTGCAACTGCCGCTTCTTGCAAGGAGATAGTAAAGACCAGCCACAACTAAACGAATTGCGTGCAGCTATTAGAGAAGGAAGAGAATCTCATATCATTCTCCGCAATTATCGCAAAGACGGCAGCGGGTTTTGGAATGAACTGCATATTTCACCTGTCAGTGATTTGCACGGGCAAATTACCCACTTTGTAGGCGTTCAAAACGATATCACCGAGCTTTATAGCACGCAGGAGCGACTGCGCTTGATGGAGTCGTGCGTAGTCAGCGCCAACGATGCAATTTTGATTACCGAAGCAGAAGCGATTGACCAACAGCAGGGGTCGAATATTGTATATGTCAACGAGGCTTTTACTCGCATGACAGGCTACAGTGCTGCCGAAATTATCGGTCAGACACCGCGCCGATTATATGGTGCTAAAACAGATCGCCAGCAACTAGATAAAATTCGAGCTGCACTCAAGGAATGGCAATCGGTTCAAGTTGAGTTAATTAACTACCGCAAAGACGGCTCTGAATTCTGGGTGGAAATGAATATTGTGCCTATTGCAAATCAGAGGGGATGCTTTACTCATTGGGTATCGGTGCAGCGAGATATAACGAGCCGCAAACAGGCTGAAGCATTGCTGCGAGATAGCCAAGAGCGATACGAACTTGCCGTTCGCGGTGCTAATGATGGGTTGTGGGATTGGAATCTTAAAACCAATGAGGTTTATTTTTCCTGTCGCTGGAAAGCCATGCTCGGAGACGAAGAGAACGAAGTATTAAACACCCCAGATGGATGGTTCAACAGAGTACATAGCGAAGATTTAGTCAGGGTAAAAGCAGAAATAGCAGCTCATCTGGAAGGTAACAGCCCCCACTTTGAAAGCGAACACCGGATGCGGCATGCTGATGGCACTTACCGATGGATGTTGAGCCGGGGATTAGCCGTTCGGGATGAAAATAAGCGGGCGTATCGGATGGCTGGTTCGCAAGCCGATATAACGGATCGGAAAGTGGCAGAGGAGCAATTAATTTATGATGCGTTTCACGATACCTTGACGGGGCTGCCCAACCGAGCTTTATTTATGGACAGACTAGGGCAGGCGATCGCGCGAACCAAACGGCGTCATGATTATCGATTTGCCGTTTTATTTTTGGATCTAGATCGGTTCAAGGTGGTTAACGAGAGCTTGGGACACAGCAGCGGAGATAGACTGTTGAACGCGATCGCCCAACGCCTGAAGCAATCTTTACGCCCCGAACATACCCTAGCCCGCTTGGGAGGAGATGAATTCACAATTCTGCTTGAGGATATCCACACTGTAGATGACGCGACGGAAGTTGCCCAGCAGATCCACAAACAACTAGCCTTACCCTTCCACCTCGACGGTCATGAGGTCTATACAACAGCCAGCATTGGAATTACCCTGAGCTTTACGGGCGCAAACGGTTTGGGGTTAGAGGATGGAGAAAACACCCCCAACCCTGATTATCACTGGCCGGGATATGTCCTGCGCGACGGTTCAATAGCAATGTATCGCGCCAAGGCAATGGGAACCGATCGCTACACAGTGTTTGACAAATCAATGCACGCAAGGGCGGTGGCAAGATTGGAACTGGAAACCGATCTGCGCCGCACCCTCCAAGAAAATTCTGAATTATTAATTTTCAATTGCCGATTAGATCAATTAACACAAACTACCCATGCACCTGAGTTCTTCGCTACTTCTTTGGGAGTTGAGGCGCTAAAGCTCGAAGATAAACTCAGCCAAGGGTCAATAAACAAAACTAAGACCTCAAAACTATTGCTGCACTACCAGCCAATTGTGTGCTTGCATAGCGGCGAAATACGAGGTTTTGAGGCTCTTGCCCGTTTAAATCATCCCGTTAGAGGTTTAGTTCCCCCAGCCGAGTTCATCCCTGTGGCCGAAGAAACTGGCCTGATCGTCCCTCTAGGAACGTGGGTTCTACGGGAAGCCTGTCGCCAAATGCGTGCGTGGCAGATGACCTGTCCGCAAAAGGAGCTTTTAACCATTAGCGTTAATCTCTCCAGCAAACAGTTCATGCAACCGAATTTAATTGAGCAGGTTGACCAAATTCTTCAGGAAACAGGCTTAGATGGACGCAGTTTGAAGCTGGAAATTACCGAAAGTGTCATTATGGAAAATGTCACCGCCGCAATCGAACTAACTCGGCAGCTCAGAGAGCGTAATATTGAACTGTCTATCGATGACTTTGGTACGGGCTATTCTTCGTTAAGTTATCTACACCACTTCCCAATTAATACCTTAAAGATAGATCGCTCTTTTATCAGTCGTATGAGTGTTAATGGCGAAGCCAAGAACGACGATATGACCCTAGAAATTGTCCAAACCATCATCACCCTTGCCCATAATTTGGGGATAGATGTTACGGCAGAGGGGATTGAGACAGAGCAACAGCTAAATCGGCTCAGGGCGCTACAGTGCGAACAGGGACAGGGATATTTTTTCTCTAAACCTTTAGATAGTCAGGCAGCTTCAGGGTTGCTGGCAGCAAAGAGGCATTGGTAGCAGTTAGCAAGTTCGCAATTAATTTTTAGCAGTCATTGCTCGCGGTTGTCGGTTAGCCGGTAATGGTTAAGTGTGGGTTATTGGGGATTAATAGATAATGGCAATAACAGCGATCGCAATAAAACTAACAACTAACAACTAACAAACGATTAAAAGATGAAAGACATAGACCCCTTAGAAAATAAAGACATTAACCGCTTGCAGATGTTTTTCTATCTTGTCCCAGTAGTCGGAGTTTTCCCCTCACTCTGGACGCTGTATCGAAGGCAGGGCAACCGGGAACAACAATCTGTGAGTCGGCTGTCTGTGACACTAGCTCTCGCTTGGGTGTCTGCATACGTTTTATTAGGTGCTGGAGCGCAAATTTCCGAAATTTCACAGGAATTGACACTGCGCCTATTATTTATGAATAGTATGCTTACTTCTAGTTATTTTTTGGTGTGTGTGTGGTTGATGGTTCGCTTATCGCAACGCAAGCAAGTGCGGCTGCCTGGAATTAGCCGTTTGGCCGATCGCGTAGCCAGGAGACGCTTATTGTAAGCTAACGAGCATTGGCTAGAAAATGGGAGCTACGAGTAGATTCTAAAAATCTACTAGCTCATTCATCCTCTATTTGCTGCTCGTGCTACTACGCTTCGCTGTACTTGTTGCTAAAAGCTAATAGCCAATTTCCCTGATATTGGTGCTAAGGGTCAGAAAAACTGCTATGAGTGTTCTTGTTGCAAACTCATCCGCCTAATAACAGATGCGAGGATGAGTGAATGCTCTATGTGGTTTACTAATTGATTTGAGCAATAGCCATCATTTTTTTGTGTGTGAGGAAGCCAGTGCCAGCTCGAAAAAATCCCCAAACTAGCCCTCGGAGGCCAAAAACTGCTAACCCGGCTGCGAAAAAGCCTGTCAAAACTCATTATGGCCGTTGGCTTTGGCTTTGGTTGGGTTTGAGCGGGGTGGCGATGGTGTCTGCTACTGCGGGGGCACTTTTAGCCGTCTCTCTTGCTAGCACGCCTTTACTGCAACACAAGCTGAGTGCGGAGGATGCAGCGGTTTTTGATAGCGATAGCATCTCCCGCAGCAGTCTACGGCTGCCAGAATTAACGCGCCCGGTTAATATTTTGGTTATGGGAATCAAGGTGATTGCTTCAGATCTGGATAATCCCCCGCCTGAAACCAAAAATCTGAGTTACGACCCCCTAGTTAACTCGTTTGAGGGTCTGACGGATGTGATGTTGCTGATGCGGTTTAATCCAGAGACGCAGAAGATTAGCGTTTTATCTATTCCGCGAGATACTCGGGTTGTCGTGGATGGGCGAGGCGCTGTCAAGATTAATGAAGCGAATATTTCCGGGGGGCCAGCTAAGACGGCTAAGGTGGTCAGCGAGCTAGTGGAAGGCGTTGCGATAGATCGCTATGTCAGAGTGAACGTCCAAGGCGTGGAAAAGCTAATAGACGCCTTGGGGGGTGTCACTGTGTACGTTCCAAAGGACATGAAGTATCGCGACGATACTCAGCACCTGTACATCGATCTCAAAGAGGGAAAACAACATCTAAATGGCGATCAGGCGCTGCAATTGTTGCGCTTTCGCCATGACAAGTTAGGGGATATCGGTCGAATTCAGCGACAACAATTGGTTATGAGGGCGCTGATGGAACAATCGCTGAATCCCACTACTTTGGCCAAAATGCCCAATATTCTCTCTGTGATTCAGTCGCACATTGATACCAATTTGAGTGTGGAAGAGCTGCTGGCGCTGGTTGGGTTCGGTGTTAAGACAGAGCGATCGCAAACCCAAATGTTGGTGCTGCCGGGAGATTTTAATGGAGACGGACACCGTGATGTTAGTTATTGGTTGCCCTCTCGGCGCGGCATCCAGAGGCTGATGGCTCAGTATTTTGACCAAGGGTATAGCACGCGCACGCCTGTTAATCCAGCCCGTATGAGGGTGGCTATTCAAGATAGTACGGGAAACCCGCAAGCTGTCAAAGATCTGGTTAAGACACTCACTGGCGCTGGCTACCAAAATGTTTCGGTTGACTCACCCTGGCGCGAACCTTTGAAGGTGACTCGCATTGTGGCTCAACAAGGAGATGATGATAGTGCAAAAGCCATCTATCGCGCTCTAGGATTTGGGGAAGTTAGAGTTGAAAGTACTGGAAACGTGGCATCGGATGTCACAATTCAACTTGGCCGAGATTGGGCAGCGAAATCAGCCCCTAATTCCGGTTTTATCTCTCGTTAAGCGTGCAGGTTTGGTAAAAAGCGATCGCGCTAATATTAGCTGCCAACTATTGGCGGCTAATTTGCTATTTGGCTAAAGTGCGTAAGGGAGCGATCGCTCTTATGTGAAAACTACAGATAAGTTGAGAGTAAATTCCACATTGCCAATTTTCGTGGCTTATACCATTTCACTAAATTCCTGATACAGATAAAGCTTCCAGAATAAAATCCCATCCCGTCACCGAAGCAATTACTGTTTGGCTAAGTTGGGCAAGAATTTCTTCCACAGCAAC